>JARBTX010000131.1 GCA_029239975.1 Anaerocolumna sp. | reverse complement strand
TTCATGGTGCAATTAATGATATGACGCCTAATGCAGTTCATGAAGCAGCTGCTTAGTGAGTTAAACTTTTTGTGTCTACACTATTGACACAAATCCAATTACTAAACATAAAATTACCTTTATTTTATTAAACTTGTACATTAATTTGGCTCCCACTGATTATACTCCTTTTGTTAGTTACTCAATCTGTAATAAATCCTTATTCATATAAATTATATCAATCTAACAAGTAATAAAAATTCAAGACCAATTCTTAATACTGCCTCGTGGATTTTTTGGTCTGGACTTTTTATGGATAATTTTCTCCGAAATACCTATGCTTACCTTTCGATACCTATTCTAATAACTTAGAATCATTAATACTGCATTTGACATTTTATCTTTATTTGTTTTGTTATAGCAATTATCATTTAGAATGATACTTAGTCTATCACTCCGTATTTTATCCTAACCAGGTCAATAATATCTTTTCTTGAGAATAACAATTTCAGACTTTGCTACTTATCTTTTATTTCTCTAATTTTGTCATTGTTATCTCCATTTTATAGTTCATACTGGACTGCTCCCTACACACAGTATTTCTCTATAATTTTCAATATATCTTTGCCATACTTATTAGTTTTTGCCACACCAAATCCAGCTACTGTCTGAAGTTCATCTTTGCTTTTTGGCATCTTAGATATTAAATCCTTTAATTGATTATCATTATAGATAAAATATGGCTTTATATTTTCTTCTCGGCTTTTATTCAATCGATATACTTTCAACTCTTTGAATATATCTGTTTCTTCCACCGATATTACAGATTCATCTGTAACCTTTGTTTCTTCTTTAGTTTGAATTATTTCATGAGATAACTCAGGTTTGCTAGTACTTATTTTATACTGCTCATATTTTTCAGTATAATCTTTATCCACTTCTTTATGTAAATTTAAATAAGATTGTGCCCATTCCAGCATTTTTTCATCAGAATCTGCAGACTCCTTGGAATTATCATACTTATCCTTAATATATTTTACTAATTGGTCAGCGCGTATCACTTTATCTTTGTCTTCCTTTTTTGCAAATTTTGCATTAAGAACAGTCTTTGGATTTGCTAATACTACTACTGATTTATTAAAATCTTCAAAGAATTTCCCAACCATAAACTTAGTTAATATATTGCTTTTGCTTTCTACTTTTAATTTTTTCATTAATTCCAAATGGCGTTGATTTTGTGTAATAGGGGAATATATCCCTTCCTTTTTTCTTTTACCACCAAAGTCCATGGTTCGTATAAAATCTCCAGCATTATTAATTTCAATATCTCCGTAAAGATTTTTACATTCAATCACAAAGCACATTTTCTTAGTAAATACAAGATAATCAATTTGTGCACTTAAATCCTCACTTTCCAGATAGATATCATGTAATATGTACATAGGCATATGGCTATTTTTTAGTTCAAAAGCTATGTTCTTCTCACCAGCTATTCCATATTCCAAGCATTTAATATCCTGTCTTATGAGAGTTTGTCCTTCTGTGTTAAGTAAAGGTTCTAAAGCTTTTAGCTTGTCCAACTGCATCTGGGCATTACTACTCTCCTTTAGAAAGATTGGTTCTTTCATTTTATTAAATAACCCCATATTTTACCCTCCATTAAGTTTTATTAAAAGAATTATATCACATTAATTTTCCAATTTGTACCTTTATTCCTATCATATATAGTTTATTCAACACAATCTCTCTCAATTTACTTGTGTAAACTTAAATTCTCCAACATTTCTAATTTCAAAATAAAAATCAATTTGATCTTGTCGAACGAGTCATTCTGTGGTATTATAGGTACATCGTGCAATTATGTTTTTCTTTACAATTAATGTAGTTTGATGTATGATAATTTTATCGAACGATCGTTTGTATATATTAAATAGGAGGTACCTTACATATGGAAAAAACTATATGTGAATTGTTCGCGGGTGTTGGTGGCTTTCGTTTAGGACTTGAAAGAGCTGATAAAGAATGGACAACTGTATGGGCTAATCAATGGGAACCAGGAAAGAAATCTCAACATGCATTCGATTGTTACTGTGCCCATTTTGGTAACAGTGAGAATCATGTTAATGAAAATATTTCAACAATAAATAAGTCAACAATTCCAAATCACAATTTACTAGTTGGTGGGTTTCCTTGCCAAGACTACTCTGTAGCTAGAACCGGTGCTAGTGGTATAAATGGAAAAAAAGGTGTTCTTTGGTGGGATATCAGAGAAATACTTGAAATAAAAAATCCGAGTTTTGTTATATTGGAGAATGTTGACCGATTATTAAAATCACCAGCTAACCAAAGAGGAAGAGATTTTGGTATTATACTTACTTGTTTTAATCAATTAGGATATAATGTTGAGTGGCGTATTATTAATGCGGCAGAATATGGTTTTGCACAAAGAAGACGAAGAATATTTATCTTTGCATACAAAGATATAACCAAATATAATGCATATATATCAAAATCTATAGTAAATCCAGAATGCATTTTTAACAATGTAGGTTTTTTTGCACATACATTTAAAATTGAAAGTGTAACCGCTGACTCTTTACGAAAAGTAGAACTTACTGAAACTGATTTAGCCGATGTAACCGAACATTTTGAATATGACTTTGGAAATTCTGGTTTTATGAATAATGGAACAATTTACACATGTGATTCAACCCCGTTATATGAAGATTCAACAGTTTTAAGAAATATACTTGAAACTAATGTAGATCAACATTTTTATTTAGGGACGAATTTAGAGAAATGGAAATACCTTAAAGGTGCAAAGAAAATCGAACGTACCAGTAAAACTGGTCACACTTACACATTTTCTGAAGGCCCTATTGCGTTTCCTGACTCTATAGATAAACCAGCACGTACTATGTTAACTAGTGAATCTAGCCTTAATAGAAGTACGCATGTTATTGAAGATCCTGAGACTAAACAACTTCGGTTAATTACACCAATGGAAGCCGAACGTATTCAAGGATTTGATGATGATTGGACGAATACAGGAATGCCTGAAAAATTTCGATATTTTTGTATGGGTAATGCCTTAGTTGTTGGAGTTATAACTCGAATGGGTAATTATCTTAACAAAGTATTTGCTCACGAAGATGCGACTGATATTTCATTAGATTAATTTAAAACCCAAGAGATTATATAGTCTCTTGGGTTTTAATTTAAAGCTTCTGATACATGCTTCACTTAATAACTTTTATATAACTTTATTAAACTAAGTATTACAACTGTAATTTTCATAATAATTAATTTTTATATTTTTCTAAAAGTTGCTTCAAAATATAACTATTATTCAACCAAAAACATTGTTTTGGATACATTCTTCCATCAGGCAATTCATAAGTATCCTGTGCATTTTGAGCATGTGGCCTCACATGGCATACCGGATTTTCAGATGCATTAGGAAAATTATTAGTATTTTTTCCATTTTTTACAGTTACTTGGAGCCCATCTATCAATACCTGTTTTGTTCTATTCCATACCTTTTGTACTTCGTTTTCTAAATCATTGTATGGAATATTCCAGAATTGGCAACCTTTTAAAAGTAATTCATCATTCTCATCAAATTTGAAAACTACAAACAAGAATCTTGTCTCACTTAAATATGTTCCAAAAGTTGATGTTTCCCATTCTTCTTGAATCAATTCTTTAAATTTAAAAGTTGGAAAAGACATACTCTCTTTAATCTTATTATTCTTACCTATACGTATAGTTTTAATAACAATCTTAGCTTTTTCAAACTCTTCTGCATGATTACCCTTTATACCAAGAATTCGATATGCTAACATTGCTTCTAGATTTTTTGGTTTCTTTTCATAATCGATTTGAAATTCTTTACACAAATCTATAACTGTGTAATCTCTATATGTATTGATTTTATCTACAACAAAATCTTCAAAAGTTTTCGAAGTATCGACCTTCATAATAGGTTCATAAGTATCTTCACCTGGAACTATGTAATTATTCAATACATAAGTCATATAGGAATTTTTAAAAGCAAATGCACGTGGTTTTGCAAGTTCATTACTAAACGGTTGTTTTCGTCTATCTTGAGATGTCGCTGATTTAGGAGCCGCTCCCAAGTACATCGTATCACCTTCCGAAAGTTCATGAGCTTTTCCTGCTTTTATCTTTTCTACAATCACTTCAAAATCGTGCTTTATTATTTTTATATCACTTGCAGTTGGTGTAAATAATTTGGCATATCCAATTTTATAATCTAACCTACTCTCCAAATCCTGTTGATATAGGTAATAAATTAGTAAAATCAACCTAGCTTTTTGCCAGAGATGACTTTGTTCAAATAGTTCTCCAACAACGTTAAAGTAATCAATCATCGTGATGACTAAACGCTCTTTTGCAGCTAATGAGCCATTTTTATTAATTTTATATGGGGTTACTTTCAGCTCAACTCCGGCTTTATCAAAATCAGGACGAGAGTCGTTATTACACTGATAGTGAAAAAACCTTTCTTCAATTATCTCACCCAAGCCACCTTTTCTTTTCTTATTTTCATGGTTGGTAGCATAATCACTTTCTTCACTAACCATCGTAATATTTTTAATGTTATCCTCACGACACACATCTGCAAATGTCTTACCAATCAACTCCTGTGCATATTTTTCAATAGATAAGGGATTCGTTTCGTCATAACCTTTTAAATAATTCAAATACTCATCTCCATCCTTTTGCTTATCCTAATTTTAATACTTAGGCTATTTTACAATTATACCAATTATCGATTAAGCCAAAAATTTATCTGTAATAATATCATTCCTATCAAGTCAATACATACATTTTTAAGTATACTATTTTTCATTGAGTATTATTTTTGTATGCCAAGATCACTTCTCATACTATTAATTAGATTTCTACGCGATACATGAATAATATTATTTATCGGATCTCCATCTTCCCCTGCATTTCGCCCTGATTTAAACACATTATGAATAACCACCTCAAATACTTCAAGACGATTTCGCACTTCTTGTCCTGCATAAAGATCAAACGCTACTTTATCACATTCACAAAAAGATTTATATTTATCTCTAGCAATATAATATTCATCTCTATTCTCAGATATTTTATTTTTTGCATATTCTCTATTTAATATTTGTGTTTCAATATCACTTTTTCGTTCAGAATCTACACTCTCAACTTTTAATTGATTTTTATAATTTTCAACTTGATAATCTAAGCTTCTTAGAACAGTATCATAATGTTCCATTGAATAATTTGGTGAGTACTCAACAAATTTCATAATATCATTTGGTGATGAACTTGGATAAAGATTAATAATAGAGATTAATGTTTTATAAACATCATTCAAGTTTTCTCTTTTGGATAGAAACATTTTTTGCTGCATATCCAATTTACTCCTAAATCTTTCAATATAAGCATTTACAATCAGTGTAATTATAGTCACTGTTAAAGTTGCACCTGCACTAATAAAAGCTGTTGTCATTGTTTCTGACACTATAATACCTCCATACTATTTTTACTTACTCGAACTTGTCAACTATCCTATCAATACAAAATAATAATATCCAAAATGTTCACTCAACCCAAAGGTTTCTAGGTTTACTGATATGTTTTATAATTAAAAGTTCATTTCAATTTCACTGCTAATTTTAGATTTTAAAATTCTCGTAACTTTATTTTATACTTTTTTTCACCTTGTTTTTCGATCCTTGGCATTAATACTACCGTCTCCACATGTTCCATATTCAGAAACATATCCACCGGCATCACCCTCTCCACCTAAAAAAAGCCATCCATCTAAATTGGCTTTCTTATAGGTTGCAGAATCGTTCATGCCTTTTTCATCAATTAATCGCTGCAACATCAGTGTGAAAATTTCATCCATATACTCTACTACATCTGCAAGTATACGCTATGCTCACATCTATTGTGATATTTTATTCGGTCTTGTAAATTCAAGTCCTATATTCTTATGCATCTTTTCAACCTTACCAGACCCAATCTTTTTTTCAGCTTGTAAATAATTAGCTTTTGATTTCTTCTCTTCTAAAAACTTCTTCATTTTTTCCATATCATTCATTGACATTTTGTATTCCTCCATTCGTATAATAACAATTATCTACATGTGCTTTAATAACATGACGGTTTCAACATGTTCCGTCCCCGGGAACATATCCACCGGAATCACTCTTTCCACCTTATACCCCTTCTTCACCAAAACCCCTAAATCTCTCTCCAACGTAACCGGATTACAAGATATATACACTACCTTCTTAGGCTTCAACACGCAAAGTGATTCCAAAAACTTCTCATCACTACCTGCTCTTGGTGGATCCATAAATACTACATCTACAGTCTCATTATTAGCAGCCATCTGACTCATGAATTCACCAGCATCTTTGTTATAAATATCTACATTTTTAATCTCATTTCTCTTTGTATTAATATTAGCATCACGAACAGCATCTTTGTTAAGCTCAACACCAATAACTTTCTTTACACTATCACTTGCAATAATTCCAATGGTTCCAATACCACAATAAGCATCAATAATGGTTTCTTTTCCTGTAAAACCAGCAAGTTCAATTGCCTTATTATAAAGTACTTCTGTCTGAACTGGATTTACCTGATAGAAGGATTTTGAAGAGATTCTAAATACTTTTCCACATAATGTATCTTCAATATAACCCTTACCATAGATCACTTGCTCTTTATCTCCTAGTACCATGCTTGTCTTCTTATTATTTATATTCAGAATGATGGTTGTAATCTCTGGATGCGCTTTTAGTAATGCTTTGATAAAGTTATTCTTTGATGGTAAAATTGGTGAACCAAGTACTAAGGTTACCATGATTTCACCACTCTTAAATCCAGTACGAATTAGTACATGGCGAAATAGACCATAACCAGTATCTTCGTCATAGGTCTTGATTTTAAAGGATTTTAACATTCCACGAATGGTATTAATAATTGCATCTGCTCTTTGGTCTTCGATTAAACAGTTTTCAACTAATACTACACGGTGAGTTCCTGGTTCGTATACACCGGATATAATATTTCCACGGCTATCACGGTCGAATACAGCATGTACCTTATTACGGTAATGATATGGATTCTTCATTCCGATGATTGGTTCAACTTTGTGGTATTTATTTAATAAGGATTCTACGAATTTTTGTTTTTCTTTTAATTGGTCTGGGTAGTTTACGTCTATCTTTGAACATCCACCACATTTTTTGGATACATCACATAGAGTTGCTTTAGAAGAAGCTTTTCTAAAGTCTTTCTCGTTATCTCTTCTGAACTCTCTTTTATTCTCTAATTTTGAATCTTTCTTAGGGTCTCTTTTGAATTCGTTCTTTGCACCCTTACTAGATTCACCTTTAAATTCACTTCTTGAACCTTTCCCGAACTCACCTTTGAAGTCTCTTTTTGATTCTACTCTTGTACCATTCTTAGAATCTCGTTTGAATTCGCTTCTTGTATCCTTACCAAATTCCCCTTTATTCTCTCTCTTAGAGTCTTTACTGAAATCAACTTTGCTGTCTCTCATAGAGTCTTTTCTGAAATCGCCTTTGCTCTCTCTCATAGAGTCTTTTCTGAAATCGACTTTGCTCTCTCTCTTAGAGCCTATTCCAAAACTGCCTTTGCTCTCACTCTTAGAACCTTGTCCAAACTCTACTTTAAACCTATCCTTTGAATCTTTCCTATCTTTTGAATCTTTCTTATCTTTAAAATCTTTCCTATCTATTCTAAAATCCTTTTTCGGTTTATTTCCTTTTGCTTCTTGCATTTATTTAAACTCCTTCTTCGTTAAATTCTGGGATAAAACTATCGGTGGCTGTTTCGCCTTCTTGGATAAATCCATTTTCAACTCCCAATTCGATGGCATAATCAACTAGCTCTTCGTACTCTTCATCGGTTATCTTGCGGTTTATTTCTGGATAGTTTTTCACTGTATCTAGTGGTGTAAATTGATTCATGATACTGATATAGATAGTATCACCAAATGTTTTATATAAATAATGAATAATCTTCTTTGAATCTTCCAAATATTCTGGTAAGGTTAGATGCCTTACGATTACTCCCTTTGTCATAATGCCATCATCATTGAACTGTGCTTCACCTGTTTGTCTTACCATTTCTGCAATGGCATCTTTTGCGTAATTTGCATAGTCTTTGGCATTGGAGTACTTGATTGCTATTTCATCTTCCATGTATTTAAAGTCTGGAAGGTAAATATCAATGAGTCCGTCTAATAATTTAAGTGTTTCCACTTTTTCATAACTACTACAATTATAAACGATTGGTATATGTAACCCTTTTTCTTTTGCTTGAATGATTGCATCCACAATTTGTGGTACATAATGGCTTGGAGTTACCAGATTGATATTATTGGCTTCCTTGGCTTGTAGTTCAAGGAATATCTCTGACAAACGATTGACTGTAATCTCTTTTCCTGCTGCACCTATGGCGATATTATGGTTTTGACAATAGACGCATCCCATTGCACAACCAGAGAAAAATACCGTTCCAGATCCCTTTTCACCGGATATACAAGGTTCTTCCCACATATGTAGGGCAGCTCTTGCTACCACAAGTTCACTGGATTCCCTACAGTAACCCCTTTGTCCCTTTATTCGATTTACATGACAATCCCTTGGACACAAGGTACAGTCAGTAAGTAATTGCTCGTTCATCCTATTTTATTCCTTCATTTAAAATCAAATAACTATCAAATTTCCATTATCTATTTCTATTTAATTATAGCTATCTATTTCTAGTTAACTAATTTACTCTTATCTATTTCTATTTCATTATCATTCTACTTTTAACAATAATTGCTACAATCTAATATTGTACCTTAATTATTGACAAATTACAAACAGAATATCTTAATATCCGTGGCGATATTATAAGATATTTATATTATTTTCGATTATAGGTACTAAACCATCTCAATTACATTTTCACTGATTCACTAATATTGGTGATGTTAACTATATTGCACTTATTGCTATTGTTTTACATGTATATATAATGTATAATCTTACCAAGTAACACACGCATTGTAACTAAAACGAGTGAATTACTAATAAACGAAATTTTATAATACAAAGACGTATGAACCACTAATTAAGGGATTTGATTTAACGAGAGGATATAAATATATGATTTATACAGTGAATGGAACTATTACCAAAGATGAAATGAAAGCTACTTTAAGTCATGAACATTTTAAATGGGAGAATGACGAAACCTATGGAATTCAACTTTATTTTGATAAAAAATATGATGATGAAAAAATAGAAGAAACCTTAGATAAATTACTGCCAGTTTTACAGAAACTATACGATTCTGGCTGTAGAACTATTGTAGAAGCTTCTCCACCAATAGGCGGACAAGATCTTAAGCTATTAAAAAAACTCTCTTCCGCTTCGAAAATAAATATCATTCCCTGCACTGGACATAATCTAACGAAGTATGTTTATAGGATACATAATGAAAATTTCGCAGAACAACTAGCGGAACAATGGATAAAAGACTTTGAGTTTGGACTTGATACTATTGATGGTGTTACCATAAAGCCTGGACATTTGAAATTACTACTTGATAGGGGTAAATTGTCTGATGTGGACAGGGAAATGCTTCGTGCTGCGATAATGACAAATAAAAAGACAGGGCTTCCTATTCATTGCCATATTCTTGAATCCGCTTTAGCTGAAGAGGTAATGGATTTACTGGAAAAGGAAGGAGCAGACTTTGGAAAATTTCTTTGGGCACATACAATAAAAGATAAGAATGACGCTGTTATAAAACGTGCACTAAGACTTGGGATATGGTTAGGAATAGACATGATTAAGACGGATGCTTATGAATATAATATGAATTTTATCAAAGAAGGAATAAAGTGTGGCTTTGAGAATCGAATTTTATTATCTCAGGATTACGACTTTTTTGAAGAAGTTACTGATAACGGTGCGAATCATCCTTGTGCTGCATTCTTTACTGATTTCATTCCTTATTGTATTAATAGTGGTATTTCATCTGATGTCTTAGAAAGAATTATTAGCAAAAATCCTGCCGAGTTTTATGACTTTTAACGAGAACATTTCATTAAATACTTGATGGAATTATAATAGATTCAGAAAAGATAATACATGAATAAGTGAAATCCAAACATGCTTATTCATTTTCTTACGATTTTTTAGAAAAGATATTAGTTATTATATGCCCAAATTGGGGTATATTAAAGTTTAAGCATAAATTAAAGGAGGATTACTCTATGAACAAGTATAATTTCAATGATTATTTTCATGAACCTGAAGGAAAAATCGCCAAACGAATGATTTTCAAAAGCGATAATGTGATTGCCTTTGTTCTAAACATTGCAAAAGGAGAAATACTACCAGGACATACACATCTAGAA
>JARBTX010000130.1 GCA_029239975.1 Anaerocolumna sp. | reverse complement strand
CGATAGTAATATAGTTTGTAGCTAGCAGTCCTTTGAATCAATTAGATACCTTTACTAAAATAGTCTATTACTAAAAATCTATTAAATTTAGCATTAAATAAAATATTTTTTATATTCCACACCTAATATCAAAAATTATTTTGAAAATCTTCACTTAACCAAAACCCATTTTTTCTTCTTAATTTTTTTACTGATTCTGAAAATAAAATGTCTTTGTCTTCATGTATATTATCAAGTATTTTCCTATCTTTATCAATATTTTTAAAGCGATCAACAATAATATCGCAATTTCCAATTTCCGACCCTGCCCATTTTCTATTCAGAAGTTCTGAAACAATGTACGTTGTTCCACTCCCTCCAAATGGGTCCAATACCAAGTCACCTTCATTTGTCGTCATAGAAATGATTCTATCTAAAAGCTTTACTGATAGTTCATTATACTGTCTGTTCTTGGTGTTCTTGTGCCTAACAGGGAAAATGTCATACCAAACATCAGATACATTTACCCCCAATGGATTCATTTTATTTTTATATCCACCATAATCCTTTATTTCTCCTCCACAATGCCTGCAGGTTTGTAGTTGTATTCTAGGATTATTAAATACAGTAGGTTTTTCACCTTTTACATAATAGAGCAAAGCATAGTGGCTAGGACTTAATCTTCCAGCTATAGGTAAACTATATTTCATATCAACAGAAATCCAACTTCTAAATGTTAATTGCTTGTTTAAGTACTCTGAAAAATACGTTGACCATTTCGGTATATTATAAATGCACATAGAACCACCTGGTTTTAATATTCTAATACATTGGTCAATCCATTTGAAGCACCAATTTAAATACTCTGATGTACTAAGATCATCATTAACACCTTCATCATATACCTTATTTAAATTAAAAGGTGGATCTGCAAAGATTAAATTAACTGTATCATCTTCAATACTTTTTAAATATTCAATACAATCTTTATTAAATAAAGCTCCATTATTCGTTGTAAAATAGCTTTTTTGCTCTTTCTTATGAGTTTCTATATTCTCTATTTCAAGTAATTTCGAAATTTCTGAAATATGATCAAAATAAGATTTTTGATATTCTCTAGGTATAATACCAAGAGCCATATTCAATTCAAGTTCCGTCATTTGTAAATAATCTAAAACTAGCTGCCGCATACTGCCTATACTTGCCATAGAACAATTATCTTTTAAAAACATTATTTCTTGCTTTCGAATGCCGCAGTCTCTAAAATACCTAGACATTTCATCTTGAGTTTTACCCATCTCTTTAGTTTTGTATATTAATAAATCATATATTGAATAAAACATTCTATGCACCGCCGTCACTTATAGTCTGTAGACTTATAGTCTACTCCGAGTATATCATCTAATCATAGTAAAGTCAACGAGGTGACATATGAATAGCTTAAGAGAAATCTTTTCAAAAAATATAAAACGTTTACGAGTAGAAAAAAATATCTCACAAGAAGAACTAGCATTTTTATGTGGTCTTCATCGTACGTACATATCCGATATTGAGCGTGCAACAAGGAATGTATCAATCGATAATATAGAAAAAATAGCTGATGCCCTAAACGTACCCGTTGTCGAATTACTGAAGGAGGAAAAATAATATGCATGTTGAAAAATCATATATTAGCCCAATTGCTACAACTCTCATCAAAAATGATCAGCTTGCTCAATTAGCTTATACAGAAGTTATAAATTCTATCAATAATATGACTACTACAAATCTTAATTACTTTAGTATCAACAATACGTCAAAAAACTGCAATGGTGTAGTGCCAATCAAAGAAAAATGTTATGAACTCCTCGAAGAAACCTATGGTTGGTATCGCGAAAAACCCCTACACACACTTTCCTCAAAAGGCGGCCCTATTGATGTTTATAAAGAATTCCATAACAATAATATTGTATTTCACGTGGGACTTGAATTTGAAACTGGAAACATTTCATCTGCTCATCGTTCTATGAATAAACTGCTATTAGGTTTACATAATCATGAGTTGCAATTGGCTTTTTTAATAATGCCAACAAGTAAATTATCTTATTATCTTACTGATCGCGTTTCAAATTACGAGGAACTAGAACCATACTTTGGCCTTCTTGAGAATGATGCCGCTATCATTCTCGGATTTGATGCTGAACAATATAATTCAGAAGCTCCTTTTCTACAAAAAGGAAAAGATGGCATGTCCCAACGCTCAATTCGAAAATGGAATAATAGATAATTCAATGCTATGTGTGGTATATTTCCAATTATACATAGCATTATGGTATCATTCTATCAGATCTCAAAGCTTCAACTAGCTCGCACAATTCTTCAATTGCTGGTTCAAAGTCAATAAAACTATTACCATATTCAATAATTTGTACATTGTATGTGGCTTTCCAATGTTTCTTAAGCTGCTCTGGTGTACCCTTTTCTTTAACTAGATAGTGGGGGCTATTAACATTAGCTGAGTTATGTAAAAATTGTAATATCAAATTAATATCTGGATCATTTAAACTGTATCCTAAAAATACCACTGTATGCGTTAAAAAAAGTGCATATAGCAGTTCATAAAACTCTGGATATTTTTCCTGCTTATTGTAATACTGGCTGGCAGTAAAAATTATATTTTCAACATCTTCTATAGTGCCATGTGCCTTTATTATCAGGTTGTTTGGTGACTTGATGTTCTGCACAATTGCTTTTGTCTTTTCATAATTAGTAATAATATATCCTTGTTCATTACAAAGATTATCATATATCTTATCAAAATTAGTGGTTATAACAATTTTACTATCTATCCGCTTTATAGCTTTATGTACATTGGATGCTTGAAAATCGCTTCTCAAATAGGTATCCTGCAGATATTTCCCATATTCACCAAGGTCACATTTATCATATATAGCCTGTAACGCCAACAGATAATCTTTACATGCCAGTCTATCATCTATATATGCGTTATCATCAGGTGAAGCCGCTCTTGCTATGGTTCTTATATGATTTAGAAATTGTCTCCATGTATCCGGAGAAGTTCCATCGGCTTTTTTTGCAGTAGCCGATACGCCAGAACCTAAGAACAAAATCCCTCTGCGATATGCAAGTTCTTCTACCAAATTGCTTGGCCATATACCAATGATACTACTCATCTGCATCACCTACATTTCTCAGAAAATTAACTGCAAGCACATTAATATATTTATTATAATCTTCTACACTGCTCGTTTGGTTTCCGCGTAATCCACTTGCATAAGTTAATTCAAAAATAGGAGTTTTTGAGGTCTGTGATAACGGAATAATACTATACACGTACGGAATATCACCTAATTTTAAGTTATCCTCATCAATACCATCTCTTGCCAAAGAACTTAATGTTTTAACGATTTCACTATGGAATTCTTTTATCACATTCTCATAAGCTTGTGTAGGTCTATCGCCATCCTTAAACTTTCTTTTTGAATACTGCTGTATCGAATATCCTATATATTTTGTTGTCTTACTTAAATCACAATTTATATAATTTGCTTCATAAAAATGTTGCACATTATCTAGATTAGATGCTTCAAAACTGGTTAATGCAACCTGATATATTTTTTGCCAAGAACTTATCCATTCACCAATATTGGATATTCCTAACAGACTGAATACATCTGACGCCATTGGGGTAACGAAAAAGTCAGAATTTAATAATGCACTTCTATTAAGTGAGCCTAATGATGGTCCAACATCAATAAACATGTAGTCAAATTTATCTTGTACTTGATTAATAAGTTGATTTAGCCAATTTTGAATTCTAAATGCTCCTTTAGACGCTCCTTTTAGTTCATTCCAACTTTTACCCATAGCATCATCAATAATAGACATTTTGGGATGTCCAGGGATTAAACTGATTCCATAATTATTTTCTGATGGATTTACAGGAACATCAAATTTTAGAAATTCACTATCTCCCTCTTCTATTTTATTAAAATAACTATAAATTGATTTTCTATTTGCATCCTTTCCATAAAATTCATTCCACTTATCCTCTGGTAATACAGCCTGAGTAGAATTTGATTGTGGATCTAAATCTAGCACTAAAACTTTTTTACCTTTTTGCTTTACTAAATATCCTGCTAAATTTACAATTGTTGTAGTTTTTCCAACGCCACCCTTGTTATTAAAAAAAGTTATCGTTTTCATTTCGTCACACTCCTACATATAACGCTCTTTCATAAGTAAATTATATTTATAGATAAATATCACATATAATATTATTTTAATCAGTTACTACCGTATCTGCGTTCAAACATCTTTTAAGTAACCCACTAGCACTACTCTGCGTTTCTTTCAAACAATTGATATCTCCAAACATAAAAAAGTTATCCTTGGCTCGGGAGACAGCAACATTCATCAAACTCTTGTTTGCATCTATAAAAAAGCACCCATCATTCTTTCCATATACCGTAGACAGTATAATAATTTTTCTTTCTGTTCCTTGAAAAGTATGTACCGTACCAACGCTTATCTTCGAATGATTGGTTGGCACCTGCTTTTTCAGTTCTGACTTTATGCATTCGACCTGCGCTTTAAAAGGTGTTATAATCCCAATCAAATTTTCTTTTACCTCTTTGGGGTAGGTATTTGTAATGAACTTGAAATTATTCTTCAGCCACTCTGCGATCTGTTCCGCTTCTAAACGGTTTTCTCTGCTGCTGCCCTTCCTACTTGAATACTCTGTATCAATTTGCTTGAAACCCATTTGAGGCCAATGCTTTATGGCAATCTTCTCGTCTTCCTTGCCATTTCCGCTCATCGGCTGAAGATTCCCCTTATAAACCAGCATATTGCAGTAATCAATAATTTCATTATAGCAGCGGCGATGCTCACTAAGGAACAGGCCTTTTTCATCAAATTTTTCATATTTGCAGCACTTGGCAGCAACCTTCATTACGCTGGAGCGAGAACTGTTTAATCCGGTCTGTTCAAGTAGATCAAATTCATCTAAGGATTGTATTGCCCCATTTGATACCGCCAGTGCTTTATCCATTGCCCTGCTAACACTCCACACTGGCTCTATCTGATAAACATCAACAACTATTACGGATTTCTTTGCAAGGGAAAACGCTCCTGCAGCAATCTCCGGCGATACCTGCCCGGCTTCATCTACAATGAGCAAATCAATGTAGTTGTAGAGAAAAAATCTTTTTTGTTCTCCGAATTCCAGAAACTGCCTTGGTAGCATATAGAATGTCATTACCAGACAAGGCGTTATCATGCTGAGCCTATTATAAAACTTGTCCAAGTTAATATATCACTTATGCGCAACCCAGAATTGATTCCGATAGTAAACATTATGTAATACTTGTCATCATTACTTTTAAGTAGCTTCCTAAAATCCGTTATCTGTTTTTTATCTCTAATCGGCTGTACCTTATTCATAAAATTCGTCCATCTCCTTACAAATGTAATTTTTATAATCGGTTTGTTACATTGGAACTGCGTTATTCAAGATAACCAACACCAAAATAACTGAAACCCTTATAAATACTACATTTGAGAGCAATTACATAAGTAACACACTACCTAATGTGTTACATTACCTCTATAATTATCTGGAGTATCAATATTTCAACTTTACTAATTAACAGCCAAGAAATAAGCATAAAAAAATACCCCAGTTTATTCAACCACGATAAAAATTTTAAAATGCTTGTTAGTAATTATAGAGACAGAACAAACTTATATGATAAATATTTATGCGAGCATAATGGTTGGAATAGCCTTGAATATGAAACAAAAACTACTGTCGGTGGTAGTAGGGACAATAATAGGACTGAAATATTATGGTATAACTATTAAATTATACAGTGCCTGCGCTGAATTTTTTATGATACCTCAAATATTAATGGAGATACTATTTCTGCGGACAATTTCTTTTCTAATTCCTTAGCAGCATCATCTGAAAGCATACTATCTGCTGATACGACAGCTTCAAATCTTGAGTCCGGTACTATTTTATCTTGATTTGTACTCTTATCTTTTATTGTAATTTTAGTATCAAAGTTATAATAGGTTATAATCAAAGAGTTTGTTTTTTGCATCAGTTATCTCCTAAATAAGTAGGTAAATAGTTAAATAAATTAATAGACTTAATATAGCATAATCCATTGCCATATTCAACCATCCTCCGACATTAATTTATGATGCTATACAATATTATTCTTAAACATTTCATTGAATTTATCATTTATGTATTTAGCGGTATTATCATAGTCGCCATAAATAAATTTTCTATTAATACCAACTAAATCAAGAGCTTCTAAAATTTGTACTTTGTTGTGCACTTTAATGATAATATCAGGTTCTATAGTTTGTATCATAGTTTTATTATAATCATCACAACAATTAAATGTATAAAATCCTTGGTACAAAAAGATCCCATTTTGATTTTTAATTCTATCGAATTTATATGGGGTCTTATAAATTAAATGTGGTAATCTAGGGAACAAAAAGTCTTGCTTATCATTAGAATAAGAATATCTATCTATATCGTTATAATATGCATTTAATAAATGTAAAAAATCAATCAGGCTAGGAGATGCTCCTTTGCTTATATCAATATTGTATTTACTTATAAATTCATTTCTGTAACTATCTCCCTTAATAAAGACATCATCAAAGAATTTTTTATCTACATACTTTAATACAATTTCATGTGGAATGTGGTCGTCACCAATTCCTTCTACCTCCAATTCATTAACTAATTTTTTGCTATTTTCCTCATCTAGATAATCTTCTATGCATATACTTCTCGTTTCGTTAATAAAATTAATTGTTTCATACTCCATATCAAATGGTTTTGGTAACCCCTTGAATACGTCGCAAAGTTTTATAATGCTTTCTATATATTCAGTGTATAATTCGCGTTGTCCGCTAAAAAAATAAGTCAAAATATCCTTTAAAACATTTGGATTATATCTAAAATTATTATACAGACTTAATTTACTAAACTCTTTTGTTTTATAAAAATTATTAACATTCAAATAATCACTAATTATATTTGATGCATCAACAGTATTTTTTCTATCTATTAAATAGATATAGCTGATATCATCCTCTTTTTGTTCCTTTTTATTTGGGCTACCCATATCACATGCAAAATATAATGCTATTAATGGTGAAGTTGTTAAATCTATTAGGTTGGTCTTTAATGAATGATGTTGACTAAACGCAACAAAATGGTGTCTCTCCACTTCTGATAAATCATTGGCTACTTCATAATAATATTCACTTATTAGTTTGTTGTATCCTTCTAAAACGTCAACATTAGCAATAGTATCATAATCTCTTAGCAATGAAGAAGATAATCTATTTTTATATTTTGAGTTCTCACCTCTAAAATAGAAATTATCTAATTTTTCATTGTTTATTACTTCTATAAATTCAGTCAAGCTATGAACATTAATTTCTTTAAACTTTTCATTCATGTGGCTCTTTTTCCCCCTCTACAGAATTTATAATAATTCAAGCGACACCATTTAAGGTTATAAATTTAGCTACTACTATTTTCAAATTCATATGTACATTCTAATAAGACACGAAGTAGTAGAAAATTAAACACATGTATTTCGTATCCAGTATTTGTAAATAAACAACTTAACAATTTCCATATCAAAACCTCTTATTGTAGACTTATTGATATATAGCAATTATCTCAATCGTTTTATAATTCTCTTCCGCAAATATTTCTTTCATCCCATCAGCTCTATCTTCACCCATACCTCTTCTAATTGCACGATTTAATGCCATAAAATCCTTAAGAGGATCATAAAATGCCTTTGATGATAGAATATAATTGCTTGATGTTATTCGGGCTATAATGGTAACTTCTAATGTCTCATATTCATCTAATTGTTCATACTTAATCAGCATATTATTTGTTTCAAGCTTACCACATAAAAGTATATCATTAAGTTCGGTTATAATAGGTACTTTGGTATCAGCTGTAGAAAAAAAAGTGGTAAAAGCTTCTTTTTCATTCGAATCCATATCTTTGGATATTGATTTCATTAACATTGGCTTAAATTTTTCAATAGTTTGAGTCATATCAAATTCTTCAGGTACTTTTATATACCCATTAAATTTTATTATGTTTCCTCTTCCAATTGTTAAGATATCATAATCTGTTGACCCTGTGAAATCAAAATAATCATCCCTACCATCTAATAACTTTTCAAATGCATCACAATCATATAATAAGCTTCCTACAACAGTTGCAGTATAACTCTTAGTAGCTTTTGCATCTGCACTTACCATTTTCAAATTGACATTTAGCCCCTTATCATTCGTGACTTCTACCTCGTTAAATAATAAAGATTTTTGTTTGTTTATTATTGCAATAAACTCATCAATTTTTCTTTTATCAAAATAAATAACAGAACCGAACATGCCCCTTCCTCCCATCTTAGTTTGCATTACTATAAATCCATTTACAGCATTATACAACAAAAATACATATATTACCACATAAAAATCTTTGCTAAGTTTGG
This sequence comes from Anaerocolumna sp., assembly GCA_029239975.1. Lineage (GTDB taxonomy): Bacteria > Bacillota > Clostridia > Lachnospirales > Lachnospiraceae > Anaerocolumna. The sequence goes on along the minus strand of JARBTX010000130.1, from coordinate 2,803 downwards.
TATAGATATATATTCGCCTATGACAGAAAATTAATATTCCTACATTTATGAAATCAAACTATATCTAATATCAAATCGAATAACGAACCAAGAACCCTATAGTTTAAAAAGTGCATTTATAAAAACCTAGGATTTCTATTAATCCTAGGTTTTTTATTTTGCTTTACTTATCAAAATCTACTGTTATTTCAACATTATAGCTCAACAATTTTTTTCGAGTTAATAAAACGCATGTTTCCACATGCATTCTTATTACTCTCGGAATTTTATTATTTAAAAGCAGTACTACTTACAATTCTAAAACTGTTATTGGCTCATTATTATAAACTTCATCGTTTTCTCAAAAACCAAAGCTTTCATATAATTTTTTTAGCCACTACGTTATCTGATTCATATGGTATCCAACAATACTTTGCTGTTCCAGCCGGAAATGTGCGTATGTACTTCTCCACTTATCACGATGTCATACCCTGCCTGCTTTGTATAATTCTCAAGTTCTTCTAGTGAAAATGTCTCCCAGTAAATATCATGCTCTAAATATGGATAAAATTTATCGTCATCAAGACAGTCATTATGATGCTCCCTAAGATATTGCAGGAATGCCCTGAGTAGCTCAATAGCCCTTCCGGTTTTAACACCCGTTTGCATTCCTTTAGAAAACTATCCTTATAACTTTTACCATATAATAATCCAAATGTCTGGCTCCATATGATTACAACTTCAAACATCCCATCACCGAACGGGATATGTTCTCCATCATAATAATAAAATATCAATTTGCAATTACGCATCAACGATTCTTCGTTTGCTTTATCCACTGCATCTTTCGAAGCATCCAGTCCAACCACTTCAAATCCCTGACTATATAATGCAAATGCTTCCCTTCCCATTCCACTACCTATATCAAGTATTTTTGCTCTAACTGGAAAATTATTAGCAACCCGTTGCTCCCAAATCTTTAACTTTCCCCTATCCCAGCCTTTCATTTCGTCAATATGTTCTTTTTTTTCATACCACTCTGATACATTTGTATTCATTGATAACCTCGTTGAGTTAGTATCCTTTATACCGGTAATTCCATTGTACTACGTATCAAAAAAATTACTAGACTTTAAAACTTATGGTATGATGTACAATGTACTATTCTTAAAAAAGCTTCTTCAAATACCGAAGAAGCTTTTTATTTATTACCTTATATTCTATTCTTTAATCTATTTTGACAATCTTAATGAATAGTTTCATCTTTATTGTTACTGAAAAATTCTTTCCGTATCAAATAATAATTCTATAAATCAACTCATTATAAATCTATCTTAATCTCAACATTATAATCCACTGCATTTTTTCGAGTTAATAAAGCAACAGTCTCAACATGCACCGTCTCGGGAAACATATCCACCGCACAAACCTTATCAACCTTATACCCCTTCTCCTGCAACACTTCCAAATCCCTCACAAGTGATGTCGGCTTACAAGAAATATAAACAATCTTTTCTACTCCAAAGTTAATTATCTTATCCAAAGCCTTAGGATGAATTCCGTCCCTAGGTGGATCAAGAACAATAATATCTGGTTTCTCTGTTAAGGAATCTATCACCTTCAATACATCACCTGCAATGAACACACAGTTATCCAATCCATTTAGAGCTGCATTTTCCTTCGCAGCTTCTACCGCCTCTTCCACAATTTCCACACCAGTTACCTTACTTGCCACAGGCGCCAGTAACTGCGCAATGGTTCCAGTTCCACTATATAAATCAAAGATTGTACGGTCCTTGGTTTCTCCTACATACTCACGTACCTTGGAGTACAATACTTCTGCCCCAAGAGAGTTTGTTTGAAAGAAAGAGAAGGTTGAAATCTTGAATCTTAGTCCTAATAATTCTTCATAGATATAGTCTCTTCCATAAAGCTGTACAACCTGGTCGCATTTTACAACGTCCGCAAGGCTGTCATTATAGGTATGCATAATTCCAACGATATTACCTAACAATGACAGATTTAATAATTGAGTAGTCAATCTACCTGATCACATTTTACAACATCCGCAAGGCTATCATTATAGGTATGCATAATTCCAACGATATTACCTAACAATGACAGATTTAATAATTGAGTAGCCAATTCCGTAAAAATATCCTCGCCTTCGCTCCCATTATTCTGCACTTCCCCTGTTTCTTCTTGTGAAGAGGTAAGGATATTAATCAATATCTCTCCTGTCTTCACTGCCTTACGAACCAACAGATGTCTTAAATAACCCTTATGTGACAGTTTATGATAGTAAGTCAAACCTCTATCTTTACAGTACTCTAAGATACAGCTTAGTATCTTGTTAAAGTCCTCATCCACAATTGCGCAGTCATCTACGGTAAGAATATCATGAAAACTCCCCTTCTTATGCAAACCTAATGCTAAAGGTCCATCCTTATACTCATCACCGAAGGAGAATTCCATCTTATTGCGGTAGCCCCATTCCACTGGACTTCCTAAGATACCTTCAAAGTCATAATCCTGACAGACCTGATCGAGTAATCGCTTCACTTGTTCCTTTTTCATATCAAGTTGATTCTCATAAGACATGGTTTGATAACTACAACCACCACACTGACCAAACTTACTGCAGGCTTGATCTCTACTCTCCAGTGGTGATTTCTCCAATACTTCTTTCAGACTGCCTTCTGCTCTTCCAGCTCTCTTTTTATTAATGGCAAATCTAACTTTCTGTCCTGGCATACTATTTTTAACGATTACTTTTTCACCCTCACACTCAATTATGCCTTTGTTTGGGAAGTCAACTCTTTGA
>JARBTX010000028.1 GCA_029239975.1 Anaerocolumna sp. | reverse complement strand
GATTTACCTGATATTATCTTGAATGGAGTAATGATAGAGGGTCGTAGTGAATATTATCAATACCCATTTATATTAAGGGAGGAAATTTTAGATGTCCCGGAGTGGTTTAAAGATGCTGTCGTTTATAATATATTTCCAGATAGCTTTGCGACTGGTAAGAAGAAGTTAGAACAAACGAAAGAGTCTAACATTCTACTAGATAATGGGTTAACTGTGAAATCAAAACAAGGCGGTACCATTAAGGGGATTATGGACAATATTGACTATATTAAAAACTTAGGTTTTACCTGTATTTATCTTAATCCGATCTTTGTTGCAGGTGAAAATCATAAATATGATATATTGGATTATTATCATATTGATCCTTGTTTTGGAACAGATGAAGAATTCAAAGAGTTAGTCAATAAGATACATGAAAATAATATGTACATTATTATCGATGGAGTTTTTAATCATTGTAGCTGGTACTTTTTTGCCTTTGATGATGTGGTTAAAAATGGTGAAGAATCAAAGTATAAGGATTGGTTTTATGATTTAAACTATCCTGTGATACGTCCTGATTCAGAAAAGGATATACCAAATTATGCTTGTTTTGCATACGAGAGAAAGATGCCAAAGCTTAATACGTCTAACATAGAAGTTCAACAATACTTTGCAAAAGTGGGTACCTATTGGATTACAGAGTACAATATAGATGGTTGGCGATTAGATGTTGCAAATGAAATTGATCGGAATTTTTGGAGAACATTTCGAAATGCTACAAAGGGAGTTAAAAAGGATGTGGTACTAATCGGTGAAGTATGGGAAAATGCAGAAACCTGGTTAAGAGGCGATGTGTTTGACTCTACCATGAATTATGACTTTCGAAAGCACTGTCGTGATTTTTTTGGACTTGATAAAATGGATGCATTCTCATTTTCTGGAGCGATATCGCAAATGTTATTACGCTATCCAACTAATATCACATTAGGACAATTAAATTTATTAGATAGTCATGATGTACCACGTTTTCTTTCTATCTGCGATAATAATATAAAGAAATGGAAGTTAGCGTTTTTATTCCTAATGTTTTGCCCAGGTGTCCCAAGTTTATTTTACGGAGATGAAAAGAAAATTATTGGTATTAAAGAAGACGAATATCGAAGCCCAATGCCTTGGCAATTAGCAGATAATGAATTAGAGAATTTTGTGAAAGAAGTTATCTTAATAAGGAAAAAATATATTAACAGTAAATCTGTATATCAAGTTGTTCGTGCTGAACAGAATAGTAGCATTTTTTCATTTATAAGAATGGGAGATAACGATAAAGTCATGGTTTGTATGAATGTTTGTGAGAATAGCGAACAAATAGAATTGCCTTATACCAAACAAGTACTATTAGAGGATGGTATACAAAGACAAAATGCCAATGAAGTTTTATTAGAAGCATTTGGTTTTGGAATTTATCTGATGCAATATTAAAATTGACTATTTTAACATCATTTTATTATGTAATATGTTCATTGACATTTTTAACAAGCAGAGTATAATAAGGTCTTGTATTTTATGAAATACTTACAATAAGAAAACATTACATTGAGACACGACGAAGGGAAAAGTTTTATGGAATTCAATACTTTATTATCAGTATCTGTATTTATTGTGGTTATGGCTCTCATTATCAGCGAAAAGATTAACAGAACAGTAGCTGCTCTTGCTGGAGCTAGTGTTATAATCGTCATGCACATATTTTCTGGTGAAAAGGCACTGGAATATATCGATTTTAATACAATTGGGGTATTAATCGGAATGATGATAATTGTTGGAATAGTAAAAAACACTGGAGTTTTTGAATATCTGGCAATTTATGCAGCAAAGAAAGCGAAAGGTGATCCTTGGAGAATCATACTTAGCCTTAGTATTATAACAGCCTTAACATCAGCATTTTTAGACAACGTTACTACCGTATTATTAATTGTACCAATGACATTTGTAATTACCGAAATACTTGAGTTAGACCCAATTCCATTTCTGATCCCCGAAATAATGGCAAGTAACATTGGTGGTACAGCAACCTTAATTGGTGATCCACCAAATATTATGATAGGTAGTGAAGCAGAATTAGACTTTATTGATTTTATTAAAAATGTTGCACCAATTGTTATTGTAATATTTATTGCAACATTTTTGGTATTAAGATTTAGTTATAAGAATAAATTTAATGTTAGTAATGATAAAAAGAGACAAATCACAGAGCTTGATGAGAAAATTTGTATTAAGAATTTACCACTTTTAAAAAAATGCTTGGTTGTATTATGTATCGTTATTTTGGGATTAATATTCCATTCGCAGTTAGGTTATTCTTCTGCAGTGGTTGCTTTATCAGGAGCTGTATTATTACTTTTAATTAGTGGTGAAAGTATTGATGAAGCAACACAAAGCGTTGAGTGGCCAACTATATTTTTCTTCTCGGGATTATTTATAATAGTTGGTTCTTTAGAAGAAGTTGGGCTAATCGAGAAATTAGCGAATGTTGTTATTGGAATTACAGGTAATAATTTGTTATTAACCGGAATTTTAATTATTTGGTTTTCTGCTATTTTTTCGGCATTCCTTGATAATATTCCATTTGTTGCCACTTTGATTCCTTTGATTCAAGCTATGGGTGCGTCCGGTATGAATATTGAACCACTTTGGTGGGCAGTTTCCTTAGGTGCATGTCTTGGTGGTAATGGTACCTTAATTGGTGCTTCTGCAAACGTTATTGTAGCTGGTTTAGCTGATAAACATGGTTATAAGCTTACATTTGGAAGATATCTTAAAACTGGTTTCCCACTGATGATATTATCGATTATATTATCTACAATATATCTAGTAATTTTTTATTTAATATAAAAAAGGGAGGGTTAATGTATGAATATTGTATCTGCAGAACAAGATAATATCGATATGATGTTAACTCAAATGGGCGCCAAGGTTAAAAGTATCCATGGGCTTGTGTGTTTCGTTCGATTTGATATTAATGGAACTGAGATTTTTTATGTGTACAACGTAAATGCTAAGGATCAGTATTATTTACAAAAAGTTTTACCATATCCAGTTGGAGCAGGAGTATTCACAAAACCTTGCGAAATTGTGGATTATATTAAAAAAGACATAACCTTATATAAGACGGCAGTAAAAAGTTCATTATTTAATAGTTTTACTAAAGTTAATTTAGAACTCCACCAAATAATTCATAAAATGGAAGAAACTTTTATGAATTATAATGTATCAGATGATATGATGACAAATGTCTGGAAGCAGTTAGAACAACTTAATAAAACTATGGATGAAATACAACATACAAGTGAAAAAGTAGTACATGATGATTTAAAAAAATAGAAATAATAAAAGTAAAGATCAAGAAGTAAAGATTAAAAAGCAGGGACAGCGTTTATTGGTCCCTGCTTTTAAGTTTTTAAGTTTAATATAATATTAAGTAGCTTCGCTTTACATGAATTTATCCTTTATTTTACATTACTGACATAGAAGGAAGAAATAGATCATGATATGCTCATCTTGTAACAAAAGTATCGTGAATGTAAAGCAAAGGAGCTATGATTATGGATATATTCTATTTCGTATTTCTCTTATTATTAATTATATATATGGGTTGTTGCTATTTGATACATTATAAAAGAACTGGAAATGAATATTCGGAGTCTTATTTTTGGTATGCTAAGATTCTAAAATAAAAGAAAGCAAGAACGTTGGAATGGATAAAAAAGTCTGTTTCAACGTTCTTATTAATTTGTAGAATTACCAATTTTTTAATAGACCTTTATTATAAATAGACCTTTATTATAAATAGACCTTTATTATAAATAGACCTTTATTATAAATAGACCTTTATTATTAAATAGACGCTTTTTTATAATTTATAAATTTATTTTAATATTTCTAATGGATTTTATTAAAAAAAACGTAAGAAATTCTTTATTGACTTCTCGGTATTACAAGTGTAATATAGTCACATGTACTACAATTGTAATACGAGAAAGGAAATGGTTATGAATAACATCTCAGATTCTGAATGGAAAGTAATGAAAGTGCTATGGAAAGGTTCACCAAAATCAGGGAGCGAAATCGTAGAAGAGCTAGAAAAAGATACAGATTGGAATCCAAAGACGATACACACGTTAATAAGAAGATTAGTTGCAAAAGGAGCTATTACTGCAGTAAAAGAAAATACGTTTTATTCTTATTATGCAGCAGTTACAGAAGATGAATGCGTGAAAGAAGAAACTAAGACATTTTTAGAAAAGTGTTTTAATGGTTCTTTTAATATGTTAATTTCTAATTTTATTAAAGATGATAAACTAACAGAAAATGAGTTAGAAGAACTTAGGAACTTGTTGGATTCAAAGAAGAGCAGGTAAAAACATGAATAATTTAATATTTATATTTAAAGGAATCCTTTATCTTAGCGCTATATCTAGTATATTAATAGTTTTAATAGTATTGATAAAAAAACTTTGTTCTAGCATATTAGCACCTAAATGGCACTATTATATCTGGGTTTTATTACTCATTCGGTTAATGATTCCTTATTCACCGGAGAGTTCTATAAGTGTCTTTAATTTGTTTTACATAGTAACTGAAAATATAAATCTACCAGTTGATGAATTCCGTACGTTATTTCAAGGTAATAACACAAACGAAATTGATAGCACCACAGGATTAATGGGAAATACAAATGCGAATGGATTTTACAGTGATCCAACAGATTCTACTACTGTTACTAATAACACTAATATAAATAGTGGAAATACAGAACAAGGAAGTAATACCAATACCACTAATTTGAATCAATCAAACAAAGATATCAGTAATTATTATGCTTTTTCTATCGCTGCATTATTATGGTTACTAGTCGTTTTATTATTAAGTATTTATGTAATTTATATCAATGTTAGTTTTTCACTAAAGGTTCATAAGAATTATGTGGAAGTTCAAGATGAAAGATTGAATGGAATTTTATTGGAATGTAAAAAAAGAATGAAAATCCTAAGAAATATTTCACTTCTTACATCAAAAGCCAAGAGAACACCATCTCTTTATACCTTTTTTAAGCCAAAAATATTGATATCCGAAAACTATATGAATCAACTAAGTGATGATGAAATTATGTATATATTTATGCATGAATTATCCCATTATAAACGAAAAGATATTATTATGAATTGGGTTCTTACTTGTTTACAGGTTATATATTTCTTTCATCCATTGGTATGGTATGCAATTAAAAGAATACATGAAGATTGTGAAGTTGCTTGCGATGAAAAAGCACTAAGTTATATAAAGGAAGAAGAGTATAATCAATATGGAAATACAATTATTAAACTGATTAAGCTAGTCTCAGAATCTAATTTTATTCCAGTGACTGCTGGAATCAGTAAGAATAAATCAAGCTATAGAAGGAGAATTATTATGATAAGTAAATATAAAAAAGGCAGATGGACAAAATCTTTATTAGGATTTGCTCTAATTTTATTCATTGGTAGTATCGGATTAACTGGTTGTAAGCAAACGGAAAAAAATAATACAAATCAATTACAAACATCGGCAGGTGCTACTGACCAAACTGTTACGGATAATAATACAGATCCAGAGAATATAGACAGTGACAATACAGTTTCTGGTAGCGATGAATCAAACAGTACTGAGTCAAATAGTATTGAAACATCAAACGATGCAGATAACAATGGAACGGAATCACTTAGTGAATCAAGTGAGAATCAAGCTGGTATCGATGTTTCAAACCCAAGTGAAGGTACATTAGGTACTTCTGAACCTTCAGGAGATAGTGCAGATGAACCGAAACCTGCCCAAAGTGATACCGGTAATACGAATAGTTCTAGTACATCAGAAGCTGTAGCTGGCAGTGCAGATAATTCAAATCCTGTAAGTTCGGATGGTACTTTCGCATCATCATCTAGTCAGGGTTATCTTGGAGAATGGAAAATTAGTAAAGTGATAGCTTTTGGTTCTGTAGGAACTTATAGCAAAGAAGATGCAGAAAGTTTAATTGGAAAAAGTATTACTTTTTCTAGTGATAAAGCGAATTATTTTGGCGATTCACCGTCCGTTATGAAAGAAAGTACCAGTAATCCGGATTATTTAGAAACTAACTTAACAAGCAGTGATTTTACGACCAATTATCGCATGACTTTTGATAAATTAGGTATTACATCAGATTCAATCACGGAAGTTACTGTAACCAACAAAGATGGTTTTGTAAGCAACTTTTTGGTAAAGGATGATAATACATTAATTATATCTGGTGGTGGAACTTATTTTGAATTAACTAGAAAATAATAATGGATAAAAATTGTATCAAATCTTAATAAATGAAAAATTTAGAATAAAACACAATTCATTTATCAAAAGATTACTATATTATAAAATTTAAAGAATGTAATAAAAACCTACAATACAATAAAAATACGCTCTAAGCATTAGCCTAGAGCGTATTTTTATTGTATTGTCTTCGGTACTCACTTGGTGTCACCAAAAAACATTTCTTAAAGGTTCGTATAAAATGTTCTGGGTTTAAATACCCTATTTGCTGACAGATTGCCCCTATGGAGATATTAGTATCACTGAGCAAAGATAAGGCACGTTCCATACGAATTTGAAGTAATAACCTAGTATAAGTATAGCCAGTTGTATTTTTTATTAATTTTGATGTGTATTCTGGTGTGAAGTGAAAATGATCGGCTATATCTTCTAAAGTGATTTCAGTAAAATTATCTTGTATATATCGTATTAATCCAAATGCTTGTGCGTCGCTTTTCTTAACAAAGGAAGGTAGTTCACAAGTTTTTTCATATTTTCTTAGTAACTTTGCAAAAAAGGTCAAGAGCTGTGAATCTAGTGCTTCTTTGTAATATAGTTCTTTATTCATAAATTCAAGATATAAATCCAAAATCATATTTTGAATCATTTTATCAGTACCAGTATGAAAGATAATGTAATCGTTGACATGCTTTGAATAAATACTATTTACAAAGAACATAGATAAGATATTATCACTTCGTAAAAAATTAAAGAAAATATCTTCAAATGTACTTTTGCGAATTAGAATGTCAATGATAATACTTTCATCAAATACAGAAATTGTGTGAAAAACTCCAGGTGGAATTAAGAGTAAATCTCCACAGGTCATTGTTACCTTACGATTATGTATCTCTTGGGTGCAATGTCCTTTGTAAACATAAATAATTTCAAAAAATCTATGTTTATGCAGGATAGGTGGGGAATAACAATTGTGTTTATGAATATAAATATTTTGTTTTAGATCATTACCAAAAAACCATTCTTCTAAATATTCATAATCCATAGAATCTTCAAATTCAGGAATAGAAATATGATGTTTATCTAAAAAGCTCTCTAAATCCATTGAGTCTAAATAATCTTGCAAGGATTTTTCATCTTTTTGTTTTTCATAATAAGTTTTATAAAATAATTCAGGTTCTGTTAATGTATGTAGTTGATGGAGCAAGGATTTTTGATTCATAGATATCTCCTTTTGTTTTGATTATAAGATATAGATTAAAATAAATCAATCAAATTGAGTAATTTGGACAATTGGAAGATTGTCAAAGAAAGCTTATAGTTATATTAGGTGGTAAGTAGCCATTGAAGTTAAAGACAGTTGTGTTGTTTTTAGTTGCATCTTAGCTAGAGCACATAGCTAGTAAATGTATAAATAGAATAATACTTATAGATTCAGTTAGATTTTCTTTCATTATAATACTAAAAAATAAGGAGTGATATTTCATGTTAAAAATTACGAAGTTAAGAGTGAACCACCTTGAAAATCCTATCGGCTTTAAATTAAAAGGACTTAGTTTTTCATGGATAACAGAAAGTAGTGATTCTAAAACGCAAACAGCTGCACAAATTATTATCGCAACCGATGAGTATTTTAACAACGTAGTATACGATAGTGGAAAGGATGAAACTGCAAATAGTGTAAGTTTTATGGTTGAACTCGAATTGGCCCCAAGAACTAGATACTTTTGGAGAGTACAAGTATGGGATGAACTTGGGAATGAAGCATTAAGTGATGTTGCTTTCTTTGAAACTGGTAAATTAGATGAACCTTGGCAAGGTAAGTGGATTTCACCAAATACAAAAGAGAATAATCATCCGGTTCTTCGTAAGTTGTTTCATACAAATAAAAAAGTTGTAAGTGCAAGAGCGTATGTAGCTGGTCTTGGTTTGTATGAATTCTACATGAATGGTGAAAAAGTAGGTAACGAATATCTATCACCTGGGTTTCATTCCTATGATTTTCGTGTTCAATACCAAACATATGATGTGACGAAATACTTGGATCAAGGTGAAAATGCCATTGGAGTAATGATGGGGCCAGGTTGGTTTAAAGGTAGAATCGGTTTTGATGGTGGTTATACCAATCTATATGGTGATGACTATTACTTTATTTGTGAACTACATGTACTTTTTACAGACGGAAGCAATGAGATTGTTAGTACCGATGAATCTTGGAAGAGTGAGATAAGTCCTGTTGTATTTAGTGGAATTTATGATGGTGAAGTTTATGATGCCAGATTAGAGTTGGATGGGTTTAGTAAGACAGATTTTGATGAATCCACCTGGAAACCAGTTCGATTATCGAGTGATTTAAGATTTGGGCCATTGGAAGAGCGAACGAGCTTACCGGTCGTAGTAATCGAAGAGCGAAAACCAGTGAAATTAATAAAGACTCCAAAGGATGAGTGGGTTCTTGACTTTGGTCAGATTATGACTGGTTGGGTTTCTTGTAAGGTTAATGTAAAACTTGGAGAAGAGATTAAACTAACTTATGGTGAAATCATGCAAGATGAATGTTTTTACCGCGAAAATCTTAGATCAGCGAAAGCAGAATTTACCTATATATCTGGTGGGGAAGAAACTCTTATACGGCCACACTTTACTTTCTATGGTTTTCGTTATGTAAAAATAGAAGGATTCCAAGAACCAATTGATACGAATAGCTTTACAGCTTGTGTTCTCATGTCAGAGATGGAACAAATTGGTACCATTGAAACTGGAAATAAGGCTGTAAACCAATTATTTCAAAACGCGTTATGGAGCCAAAAAGGTAATTTCTTAGATGTGCCAACAGATTGTCCACAAAGAGATGAACGGTTAGGATGGACTGGAGATGCACAAATTTTTAGTGGAACTGCCTGCTTTAACACCTATTCTCCCGCATTTTTTACAAAGTATATGGAAGATGTTAATTTAGAACAATCGATACTAGATGGTTCTGTTCCACATACCGTTCCGCGCCTGAAACCAATTCCTAGTAATGGGTTTATTGACGGACATGGTGCTTCGCCTTGGGCAGATGTAGCAGTGATTATACCTTGGAATTTGTATTTACATTATGGAGATAAAAACTTATTAAATAATCAATACGCTGGAATGAAAGCATGGGTAGACTACTGTATAAAAAGAGATAATGCGGATGGTGGAGATAAACTGATTAAATCAGGCTTCCATTTTGCAGATTGGTTAGGTCTTGATAATTATGAAGACCCTAATTCCTATTTTGGTGGAACCGATCCATACTATGTTGCATCTGCATTTTATTATTACTCTACGAATATCTTATCCATGGCAGCAGAGATTCTAGGTAAGACTGATGATGTGAAATTTTATGAATCACAAAAAGATGAGATAAAAAAGGCGATTCAACGTGAGTACTTTTCACCTAGTGGAAGAAGTACCATCATGACACAAACAGCCTTAGTTTTAGCTATTTTTATGGATTTAGTACCAGAAGAGCAACTACAAAGATGTATAAAAGATTTGTTAAATCTGATTGAAAAGAAAAATATGCATCTTGATACTGGTTTTGTTGGTACACCATTTATATGTAGGGCCTTATCAAAGATGAAATGCGATGATTATGCATATCACTTATTATTAAATGATGATTTTCCTAGTTGGCTTTATGAAGTTAAAATGGGTGCAACTACTATATGGGAGAGATGGAATTCGGTTTTAGAAGATGGAAGTATTAGCGGAACTGGAATGAATAGTTTAAATCATTATGCTTATGGCTCCATCGTAGAATGGTTATACCGTGATACCTGTGGTTTTAATCCAGTAATGAATAAACCTGGTTTTAAAGAAATACGAATAGCTCCACATCCAACTAATCGTTTAAAAAGGGCAAAAACAGTTCTAAAATCAAGTGCAGGTACTTACCTTAGTGAATGGGAAGTGCTAGGGGATGGTAGATTAAAATTTGAGATACAAGTACCTTTTGATGCTAAGGCAACTGTATTATTACCAGATGCTGATCTAAATAATGTTATGATAAATGAAAAAAATGCAGAAGGCATACAGTTAGACGGGTTTGTGGAAGTAACCTTATATACTGGTAATTATACAATTATTTATATGCCAGTAAAAGATTACATTGCAAAATTTAATTTATATGTAAGTCTTTATAAAGTGTTAGAACATAAAGAAGCTTGTGGAGTTTTAAAACAATTTGTAGGAGAAGCATTGAAAAAAGAACAACAAATCGTAGAAGACATGAAGAAACATCCACTAAAAAAATTCCTTACAAATTACCAACTATTTCAATATTTTAATCCTGAAATCATTGGTACAATCGAGAAAGAATTATCTAAAATAGTTATGCCAAATTAAGTATAATTCATCCTTGACTTTGTATATATTTGGTGATAGAATGAGTAAAATTTAAAAAGCAATAAAAGCAATGAGAAGGAATAGTATAGGTTTATCTGATTTCAGAGAGAAGATGGTTGGTGCGAATCTTTATGATGAAAACTAGAAGGCGCCTTTTAGCTGTGGATTGAAAGGGAACACTCAAGTAGATACCAACGGAGATTCCACCGTTATCAAGGAAAGCGACATAAAGATATGTTTATTATCTCGTGTTGTAATGAGTGCAGGATATCCTGAAATTAGGTGGTACCACGGACATATTAGTTCGCCCTAAGCGTTTAGCTTAGAGCGGACTTTTTTTATGGTTGAATCTTGCCCACTAAGGCAACTGAAGCTAGAAATTTCGTAAAAATTGCATGATAAATTCGATGAACTATATAGTATCACAATTACCTAAACAATGACTGAAAGGCAATTGCGAAACATCAAAGACTTACTTATTTAGCATGCCATTGATACGAGTTTTCTAGCTGAATCTTGCCCGCCTAGGGCAACTGAAGCTTGAAAGTTCGTATAAATTGCATGATAAATTCAATGAACTAAATAGTTTCACAATTCCCTAAACTAGGACTGATAGGCAATTGCGAAACATAAAAGACTTGCTTATTTAACATGCCATTGATACGTGTTTTCTAGCTGAATCTTGCCCGCCTAGGGCAACTGAAGCTAGAAAATTCGTATTAATGGTATGCTAAATTCAATAAACTATAAAGTTTCGCAATGTAACTAAAAAATGACTAAATATAAAAGGAGAGGAAGAATAAAATGAAGAAATTATCAATGGAAGAGTTAGTAGCATTTTGTAATCAGTACGGATTTATATTTCAAGGAAGTGAAATTTACGGCGGTTTAGCAAACACTTGGGATTATGGCCCCCTTGGAACAAGATTAAAGAACAATATAAAGGATGCTTGGAGATATTACTTTATTCAAAATCGTGATAATAGTTTTGAGATAGACGCAGATATTTTAATGAATCCGACGGTATGGGAAGCAAGTGGTCATATATCAAGTTTTTCAGATCCCCTTTTAGATTGTAAAGAGTGTAAAACAAGACATCGTGCAGATAATCTAATCAACGATTTTGATTCTACAGCAAATGCAGATGCCATGACACAGGATGAAATGTTAACATTTATACAGGATAAGAAGATTCCTTGTCCGAAATGTGGTAAATCCAATTATACAGATATTAGACAGTTTAATCTAATGTTTGCAACTCAGCGTGGGGTAACACAAAGTAGTGCAAACACAATCTACTTAAGACCAGAAAATGCCCAAGGTGAATATGTAAATTACCTAAATGTGTTGCGAACAATGAGAACAAAATTACCATTTAGCATTGGTCAAATTGGTAAAGCGTTTCGTAATGAAATCACTCCTGGTAATTTTACCTTCCGTACCATTGAGTTTGAACAAATGGAATACCAAACGTTTTGTAAGAAGGGAAATGATGAAGAACTATATGATTTTTTTAAAGTATATGGAATTAAGTTTTTTAATTTTTTAGGATTACCAGAAGAACATCTACGATATCATGATCATGAAAAATTAGCTCATTATGCAAAAGCAGCTTGTGATATTGACTATCTATTTCCTTTTGGATGGGGAGAAATTAATGGTACTCATAACAGAACTGACTTTGATTTAACAAGACATCAAGAGTTTTCTGGTAAAAGTATGGAATATTTTGATGCTGTTACAGGTGAAAAATACATTCCATATATTATTGAATCAACGTATGGTTTAGATCGAATCTTTTTAGCAGTTATGTTTGAATCATTTGTAGAAGAAGAGCTAGAGAAAGGTGACACAAGACAAGTGTTAAAACTTAATCCTATGTTAGCGCCAATTAAGGTAAATGTGCTGCCATTAATGAAAAATAAACATGGTGAGAAAGCAATGGAAGTATATCAGATGCTACGTAAACATTTTATGGTTTCCTACGATGAAGCAGGCAATATTGGAAAACGTTATCGTCGTGGAGATGCAATTGGAACACCATTTGCGGTAACCATTGATGAAAATACAATCAATCAGGATGTTGTTACCTTACGAGATAGAGACACCATGAAGCAGATTAATTTGCCAATTAGTGAGTTAGTGGAATACATTAAAAAAGAAATAAATGATTGTATATCTAGTAAATCAGAAAAGTAAATTAGAGAGTAATGTATAAATCATTAACTAACAATAGTACTTTTTAGTAGGTTCCTTTCATAATTAGGAATCTACAACTTGATTAAACAAAAATTATGAATAGGATTAAATATAATTCATATGGAGTTGTCCATTAGAATGTGGTATTATTATACAGAAAAGTATCTATTGAAATAAAAGCGCTTATCTTGAAGAAACATTATTTAGAGTAAACGTACAACAAAAAGTGAATTATGGGGGAGTTTATGAAAAAGAAAGTTACTTTTTTTGTATTAGCAATAGTAGCCGCGTTATTACTTTTTGTAATAAAATTAAACGGTGGTACAAAAACAATAGAAGAAGTAATAAACAAAGATAATTCAGATAAAGTAAGTATCCTACATGAAGAAAAACATGGTAAGGCGAGTATAGTTTTCGGTTATGTATCAGATGGAAATGGCTTATACACTGCAATTGCTAGAAAGGGCATAACAGGATATAAAATTGCATACAGCGGTGTACAAGGGGATATAGAATTAGTATCTGAAAAGTTTGGTATGTCATACACCTATTTTCCAAGCATTGAAAAAGTTGGACTCCCTATATATTTTGGAGTTATTGGAAATCCAGACATCAGTGAAATTAGAATTGTTGAGAAAAAAAGCGGGGCTCAAAAACAGGCAAAAATCATTGAAACGAATGGTACCAGGTTATGGTTGGTATATATGAATTCATTCAAAGGTTCTGAATTTGATATAACAGGCTATTCAAGTGATGATAAAGAACTTGTTAAAATTGACGGTAATATAGCACCATTGTACGTTGAGCAAAAACCATACAAAGGCTATGATTAAGAAAAATTGTTAATATATGAATCAAGGGAACTCTTTTTAAATTGTACCCCAAATGTTAGTTTTAGTTGTCTAACATTTGGGGTACAGATCATTCTTAAGTTTCTTTATTAGTTACATGGCAACACTTTTTAATAATAGAATTTAATATTAATAATGAATTGGTGGTACATATTCTGGCAAAGTATCAGATGCCATTTTTGAACCATATGCAACTTGGTAAATCTGGCTATGACATTTTTTCATCGCTTCTACCATTTCAGAATATTCCTGCATACAGATATCTAAGATACCAATTTGATAATTTTCTCCATCAAATCTGCCTAAGCAACTTTGATCGTTTAATTGAAAATAATGTGCACCTAAAAAGAATTTACTTAAGGCACCTTGTTCAACATAATAGCGGTATGCCTTTCCACGTTCTTCTTGATTTAATACACCTTTTATACCATGAGCAGTTAATCCTTTATCTAAGGCACCATGATGAAATTCCCCAACAACTACTGGCATATTAAGTAAAGTTCCGATTTTTTCGACTTCTGCGAATGGTGATATGTGATAACTGTTAATCGAAAATACATCAAAGTTTTCATATCCACACAAAAGACTGGTATCGGTAATATAAGCGTATCGCATGCCCATATTTAAATGCTTTTTATCAATCTCCTTACATGCTTTTGCTGGTATTTCTACATATAAGGTAATCATTTCTCTTGAGAATTCTTCTAAGTCTTTTTTCGCTTGTTCAGAAAGATTACTGGAATGATAAATTGATTTGTATAGCTCTTCAAAACTGATAAGCTCTAGCTTCCATGCAGTATTCATTGTATCAACGGATTTATACTTTACTTCCATTCGCCTAACGAATTCTTTTTTTGATTCTGTTATAACTGGATTTGCTAGCATTTCTTCTGCAATATTTAGATCATACACAAATGCCCATGCTGGTTCATTTCTCATAAAGTAACCAATTAAAAAAGGATCATCTTTAAATTCTAGTAGTGCTTTCGCATAATCCATTGCTGCGTCTTTGTATTCTTTTGCAAACACATCTGGGAAATCTCTAAATATTTTATGATTCGTTGTTGGATACCCATTGGTACTATAAACATCTAGTGGTAAAACATAAGGCATTTTTGCGTATTTAATGAATCGTATGTCAGACCAATTACCAATAGTATTAATCCCCCATTGGTACAAATACATTTTTAGAATCTTTGCCCAATTTTCCCACCAAGTTTCATTACCATACGCTGCAATTAGATTGGATATACCATAATTATAAAAATCCATAGGTTCATCAAAACGTTCCTTTGATTCAATGGCATCAAAAAATTCACTATCTGTTTCAGGTAGAAAACTACACCAAGGCCTAATGATATCGATTCTTGTATCCGTACCTGGTACTAAACAATCAATACCAGTTGATAAAAATACATTTCCAATTGGATCTACCAACCACCAACGTTCTCCATCAAATTCAGTATGAAACCATCCTGTTTTTGTAAATTGTCGTTCGGTCCAACCACCATATTCGTCCCAATTTGCATAAGGATATTTAAAATCAAAAGAATTTGCTTTTTCTAATAATTTATGTAAAAAGGAATTTAAATTTAATCGACCATTCACCTTGGTATCCCATGTCTTTGGTATCCATTGACCTAATTCATCCATTAATTTCACGTTTTCTAAGGTGATCTTAGGAGCTGCTTCTGCTAAGTAAAGCTTACGAATGGTGATAGAATGGTCTTTTATGTAAGGCATAGTTGTAACATGAATTTCTTCTATTTCTTCTTTGCGTATTGGCTTACCAAATACCGTCATCTTAAGTCGTCCCATAGTTCGCTTTGGGAAAATCTGTTGACTATCGATTAAATTAAGATCAATTGGTACTGTTAAAAAAACATTTGGTAATAAGCCAAAAATCATACGAAAGTCTGCTTCTTTTCCTTTTTCAGGGGTAGAACGATAAAAATTAATTTGAAAACACATGGAATTTTCTTCGTTTACCTTTGTTTCCATAACAAGATAGTTAACTTGGTCTAAATTCATATCTTTTGAAAATTCACTATTCTTTTTATAGATACATAAATCCAAACCTTCAGCAGGGCAATTAAGTAATACTTCGTTTGATATCACATCATTTGAATACATATCCGTACTTACAACTATCTCTTCACCTTTTACTAATTCATAACGTTTTTCACTTTGATTCATAAAGTAACCTCCTTTAATTCACAATTAATTTCGTAGTCCACTTTCTAGAACGCCATCTAAGGAAAAAGAGCGTTCCACGAAAACATTCATCCATTGCAAATGCAATCCAGCAACCCAATAACCCTAATCCTAATTTAACTCCAAGTATATAAGAGAATAAAATACTAATCGACCAACAAGAGATGATAGAGATTAACATTGGAAATACCACATCTCCAGCGCCACGTAAGGAATTGGCTTCAATATGATTAAATCCTCTACCTATCTCAACAAATAAGTCAATTAACATTATTGTTCGAGCAATTCGAATGATTTCTGGATTACTGGTGAATAGTCTAATAATGTAACCACCTAATAAATAAATGCTAATTGAGAGTAAGACATTACACAAGATGGTAATCTTTAAATTTTGTTTATTTAATCGATATGCATGATCAAATTCATGAGAACCAGCTAATCGACTAATCATAATTGAAGTAGCCTGGCCCAATGCCAAACCAAGTACATAAACGTAAAAGAAAATATTTTCAAGATATATTTTTGAAGTTACCGCAGTTGCTCCAAGTGTAGCTATGACTCCAGTTGAAACAACCTGAGATAAGGAATAAGATAGTGATGATACTCCTCCTGGTATTCCAATTTTTAATATTTTAAAAATAATATCAAACTGTTTTATGATATCTTTTGTAAAGTGAATTCCTAGAGAAGACTTGAAAAATATAGTAAGCATGAAAAGCAACCCAAAACCTTGACTTATTACAGCACTAATTGCTATACCGCTTACTCCTTTTAGTGGTGTTTCAAAAGGACGAAGAACAACAATATAGTTTAGTGTAGCATTTAAGACATTCATAAGTAGAGAAACCTTTACTGCAGCTTTTGGTTTACCATAACTTCTTAATATTCCGGAAAACGAAGTATTGATAGCTTGAAAAAAGGAAAACGAAATACAAATTCGAAAGTAAATAATAGCCTGATTCAGTACTTCATCTTTTAAATTCATAGCAACTAATATTGGGCGAGAAAAGATTGCCAAAAGAATACCTATGGTAATACTTATAAAACCACTAAAAAATACAGATATCACTGCTGCATTCGCTGCCATTTCTCGTTTTTTTGCACCTAGATTTTGATTTATAACAATGGCAGCACCAGAACTGATAACGCTATAAAAGGTAAAAATCATACCCATTAATTGAGCAGATGCACCAACTGCAGCAACAGCATTGTCTGAATAATGACTTAGTGCAAGTGTATTTACCGTACCCATTAAGTTGATTAAAATCATTTCTACAAAAAAGGGAATAAACAAAGAAGATAAAGTTAATACACCTTCGGCTGATTCTAATTTATTTAATTGTTTGTCATAAGCGAAAAATACCATTATAAAACTCCTTTTACATGGTTTGATAGGATTAAGGTGTTGATAAACTGCAAAATAATATTAGCAATTACCAATATTATTTTACAATTGCACCTCGACTGAACTAAATGTTATACTTAATGAATAAGACATAAAACACGAAAATTTATCACAACGAGCTCACACTTGGATTATTATATTAAAATCCGTAATAACAAAAATCATGGAGGTAGTCTTATGCTTTTTCAACTTGATAGTAATCAAATGCTTCATATTCGGTTAATGAATTCTGTTACCATACAACCACCATTTATACATAATAGAAGACAAGCAAATGAATATATCATTTATATTATAAAAAAAGGAAAGATGTACCTTACTGAAAATAATGTAAAATATGTTTTAAACCCAGGTGATTTTTTTGTACTGGATCCAGAATATGTTCACGAAGGATACCAAGCATCTTATTGTGAGTATTATTACGTACATTTTCACCATGAAAATATTGCTAAAATTAGTTTTGATACCGAGCAAGATTTATTAATGTCTATCATTACAAAACGTAATGATTTTCTAAAAAGTGATCCATTTTCCTATTTATCAAGTGAAGATAATAAATTGTTATTCCCAAAATACTATCTCTTTTCAAACTATAGTGATTTTATCAAAGTTTGCTGCTTACTTGATGAAGCGGCAAGCCATAATAATAATCCGTTGGATTACTATAAATTATTATGTTCTTTAAAGGTAACCGAAGTACTGATTGAAACCTATCGTAGTTTTGTTTTATATAAAACTCAGACAATGTCAACAGGAATGCCAAAGTCATATCGAAAAGTTCAAGAGTTGCTTAGTTTTTTGAATAAAGAGTACGTTGAAAAAATAACAAGTCAGGATATTGAAGCCAAAACCGAATGTAATTTTGACTATATAAACCGTATTTTTAAACAGTTAACTCATAAGACCATATTTGCATATCTAAATTCGGTACGTATTAACCATGCCAAGGAGCTTATTTCTACTACGAACATGAAATTATCTGAAATTGGCCAAGCAGTTGGTTTTGCTGATTTATACTACTTTAGTAAAGTATTTAAAAAAGCTACCGGTGTGTCTCCGTCAACCTACGCAAAAGGAGTATTAAAATAAAACTACAATTCTAAGATTGCAGTTTTTAACCCAGCACCACGCACAGTAAGAGTAGTAGCCGTGGACTCAGCTGATACAGCAACATAGATTAACAGTCTTCCTTCATACGCTCTTCGGTAGACAGCAGTATATTCTGTTATATCAGATAAATCACCATTTTCAAGTCCTAACAACTTACCAGAGCCTGATAAAGTTACCATTAACATGGTATTATCATTGGTGACCCAGTTACCTAAACCGTCGGTTATAGTAACTTCAATCTGTTTCAAATGAGTAGATGTTTCTTTTGGTGCTATATTATTTAAGATATTAATAGCATTATTTTTAAAGAGTTTTTGAATCTGTGCTTCATTATCCCATAGGTTTAAATGAATAGCACATGAAGTTCCAGTTGATTTTATCATATCACTTACGAAACAACTTGTTTGATCTGATGCAGAGTCGATTGAATAATCAATCTGATTATTAGTTAGGTTAGAATTGACATAACCTTTTACACTTAATTCACCTGCTTCAAAAGGAATAATCCATGAGATATAGCCAGTATCAGCATCATTTTGCTTTTCTCCAAAACTTCTATTATTGCAAAATAGTACTGCCTTTGAAACATTGGTATAACATCTAATTTCTATCATTTCTCCAGGTACATAATTCCAACTTCGATACATATGTTTCCATTCAGTAGGGGTCTGCTCTGATTCATTTTCTAGGGTAGCTCTTGCTGTAACAAGATAAATCATCGTATTCTCTGACCAAAAGCTTTTTCTTCGGTAATAAGATGTCTTAGGATATCCAGCTAAGGTTAGATTACCAGCACCGGATCCATGGATTGGCCATCCATGTGCTTCTCCAAGATAGTCTATTCCAGTCCATAAAAATTGTCCTGAGATATAATCGTTATCTCTAACAGCTTTCCATGCTTCGTAGGAATGACTATTTTCACTTCCAAGGAATGGCTTCTCTGGAAAACGTTTATGATCATCTGCGTAGAATTGTTCTTTATAGTTATACCCAACTACATCGAAAGGGTCTATGTAACCAATATGTGTCGATAATTCCGGAAATGCAACAGCAGCAGTAACAGGTCTTGTTGTATCATATTGTTTTATAATCTTTGTTAATTGCTTTGCAAGGACAGATAATCTCTCTGCATTGGGTTTATCCTGATTATATTGCTTTTCCGCTGCAGGTTTATTTTTATCATTATTTCCAGTCATGCTTGTGAACAAAGGATGGCAGTATGGGTCATTTGGATAATCAATTTCATTACCGATACTCCACATAATAATACTAGGATGATTCCTATCGCGTTTAATGAGATCAGATAAATCTCTTTCGTGCCATTCAGGGAAATCTTCAAAATATCCTTGATGTTTTGGTGGATACACATTATGTCCAGTGGACCATTTATTCTTCGCACCTTCCCATTCATCAAAGGCTTCATCCATGACAAGAAAACCCAAGGAATCGCATAAGTCATAAAGTTCTGGCATATGTGGATTGTGGCTCATACGAATTGCATTACAACCCATTTCTTTTAGGGTACATAATCTGCGAAGCCAAACTTCAGGTAATACCGCTGCACCTAAACATCCTGCATCGTGGTGTACACAAACCCCTTTTATTTTTAAAGATTCTCCATTTAAATAAAAGCCTTTATCTGAATCAAAGTATAAATTACGGATTCCTACTTTGCACTTGGATATATCTACAGAAGTAAAACTATTATCTTTCGATTTTGATGTTATGATTGTTTGTAATTCATATAGATTTGGAGATTCTGTAGACCAAAGAGCTGGAGTTAATAAAGCTCCTTTGTTATCAACCGTTGTCATCACACCAGAAGGAAGATGGCAAGTGTTTACTAATGTCATTACTTCGTTTCCTGAAAGGATTAGTTTATGCTCTAAAACTACATCAACATCAAAGTTTGATTCATTTATAATAGTACTAGAGACTTCGATGTCAGCTTCTTTTGTCGAAACAGATGGGGTTTTAAAAAAGGTTCCTTGAAATACAGTATGTACAAGTTCTTCTGAAGAAATAGTTACTTTTCTAGTAATACCAGATCCAGTAAACCATCTGGAATCAGAAATATCTTTATGATCTACTCTAACTGCTATTACGTTTGGTATATCTCCAAAAGTTACTTGATTTGTTATGTCATACCGAAATGTGGAATAACCAAATGGGCGTTTACCAAGATAGTAACTATTACACCACACTTGACTATTTTTATAAATGCCATCAAAAGTTATGTATATTTTTTTTCCTTTTAACGACTCAGGCAAATGAAACTTCGTTCTATACCAACCAATGCCGCCAGCAAGATAACCTGTACCGCTGGAATATTCCTTGGAAAATGGCATTGTAACTGACCAGTCATGCGGAACGGTTACGTTCGTCCATGATTCATCTAAAAATCCTTTGTACCATGCATCTGGGCAATCGTTATAATGAAACTTCCATGTATTAAGTAATATGTTATTCATGTTTTTCCTCATTTCTGCGCTGCTTTTACTTAATCAAGATTGTGATTACAGCGCAAATACAATCTTGTTATTCGGTTTTTCGATTGATGAATGATTATCTTAAATCTTGTAGAACAAAAAGTACTTGAAAAATACATACTGAATAATTTTAGTATACAAAATTTTAATTGTTTTACAATGTTTGATTAAGAACAAATTTGTAATATAGCTACTTTTAAGAAAAATAATAAAATTAACCATATTGACATTAAAAGTTCGTCTGATATACTGTTTATATTACAATGAATTCGGTTTCAACAAAAGTTATATTTACATGATTAGAATAAAATTTTATGTTTTGAATTTGCCAAAGGTCTAAATTATAGTAAGGAGATAATAAGGCGAATACAGCTGAATTTGTGGATATTTACTTGTGTATTTTATAAGTAGTATCCATCCTAGAGTACAAATGGAAGGAATTATTGAAAGAAAAACCAATATTTTTTTCGACAAATAATTTCTAATTATGCTATAAATATAGATTGACATGATGGATTTAGAGTGATACTATGACGTTATGAAACTGGTTTCATAAATCTAAAAAATGATTTTTTACTTCATCGTAATACTATGTATTATTAGATTTAGGGTGTTTAAAATTTGAATTGCAATTAATATAATGTTGCAGGGGGATATAATATGATTGAATCTCGTTTTGATATCAAAGATGATTTTTACTTAAATGATGAAAAAATAAAGATAATTTCTGGTGGGATGCATTACTTTCGAATTGTGAAAGAATATTGGCGTGACCGCTTAGTAAAACTAAAAAATCTAGGTTGTAATACAGTGGAAACATACATCCCTTGGAATATGCATGAACCCCATAAAGGTACTTACTGTTTCGAAGGAATGCTTGATATAAAAGAATATATTGAATTAGCACAAGAAATCGGGTTATGGGTAATTGTAAGGCCTTCTCCTTATATTTGTGCAGAATGGGAATTTGGTGGTTTACCTGCTTGGTTATTGGCAGAAGATGGTATGAGATTAAGAGGGTCATATGAGCCATTTTTGAACCATGTTAGAGATTATTACAAAGAATTATTTAAAATTTTATCACCACTGCAAATTAATTATGGTGGCCCTATTATTATGATGCAAATAGAAAATGAATATGGTTATTATGGGAATGATACGAATTATCTAGAAATATTAAAAGACATTATGATTCAGAATGGAACCGTGGTACCAATGATTACATCCGATGGACCATGGGGGGATGCTCTTAACTGTGGTAGCGTTCCAGGTGTTCTTCCGACTGCTAACTTTGGATCAAAAGCCAAGGAACAATTTGAAATATTAGAAAAACATACATCAGGTGGGCCACTAATGTGTATGGAATTCTGGATTGGCTGGTTTGATTATTGGGGAAGTGATAAACATCAAACATCGGATTTATCAGATAATGTGAAGAATCTAAGTGATATTTTACAAGTAGGAAATGTAAACATCTATATGTTCCATGGCGGAACTAATTTTGGCTTCATGAATGGATCTAATTATTATGATAAGTTAACACCAGATGTTACTTCTTATGATTATGATTCTTTATTAACAGAAGGTGGTAAAATAACACCAAAATATGAAGCGTTCAAAAAGATTATAAAAGAATATAATAATAGCCCAGAGTTAGAATACACTTCCCAGGTAATAGATATGAATTATGGGGATTTAAAAGTAAAAGAAAAAGTTAGTCTATCTGAAACAATAAATGATTTAACAGAAGGAATTAATAGCACATATCCAAAATCTATGGAAAAGTTAGGGCAAAATTATGGTTACATACTATACAGATCATATCTTACCAAGGAGAAAAAGATTGAGAAGATAAGATTATGGGATGCATCTGATAGAGCGCAGATTTTTATTAATGATAAATTAATTACAACGTTATATGATCTAGAATTATTAAATGAGGTATCTCTCGGAATTGATTTAGCTGAAAACAGTAAAATAGATATTTTAGTAGAAAATATGGGAAGAGTTAATTTTGGACCTAAGTTAGAAAAACAACGTAAAGGTATTGATGGTGGAGTACAAATTAATGATCACGGGCATTTAAACTGGGAACATTTTACACTGTCATTAGATAACATTACTAATGTTGACTTTTCAAAGGGTTATACAGAGGGAACACCTGCTTTTTATTTATTTGAATTTGATTGTGAAAGGCAGGGAGATACTTACCTTGATTTTTCGGGTTGGGGTAAAGGCTGTGCATTTATTAATGGATTTAACCTTGGACGCTTTTGGGAGATTGGTCCACAAAAGAGATTATACATTCCAGGTCCTTTGATTAAAGTTGGAAAAAATACAATCATATTATTTGAAACAGAAGGTAAAGTTACGGACACCATCTCATTAATAGATCAACCATGTATAGGTTAGAAAGTATTCAGTAATTTGTAAGAATTCTAACACTTGACTATCCTTATATGATTTTATATTATTAAACTAAGTATAAGGCGAATGAAGCAAGACGTCGGGACACAAAGCCAAATAAAATATTACGACGTAGAGGAAAATGAAATGAATAATGGAACAATTACAGTATATGATATTGCAAAGGAAGCCGGGGTATCACCAGCTACCGTTTCTAGAGTTTTAACCAATAGTGCCAGAGTCAGTGAAGAAAAGAAAAATCGAGTTCAAGAGATTATTAAAAAGTATGATTTTGAACCTAACGGGTTTGCAAGAAGCTTAAGTAAGCAAGAATCTAAAACAATAGGAATGATTGTTCCTGACATAAGAAATCCATTTTATTCAACTCTTTTTGTAAATTGTGAAATGGAAGCATCAAGGTATGGCTATAACATGATTTTATGCAATACCATTAATGAACTTTCTTCAGAAAGTGGACATTTACGTAACTTGCTTGAAAAAAGAGTAGATGCCATAATTCAAGTTGGTGGTAGTGTGGACGAGGTAGAACCAGACCCTGTATATATAGAATTGGTGAATAAAGTTGCTGCAAAAATCCCAATCGTAGCTGCTGGTGAGCTAGTTGGTGCTAATGTATATAGAATTATTCCAGAACAAACTCATGGTATGAATGATTTGTTATCCTATTTGATTGGGCTTGGACATAAGGATATAGCATTAGTGGGCGGACGTGATACGGTTATACCAACTATGAAAAAAAGAGTAGCACTAAGAAATTATTTGAAAGATCAAGGTATTCCTATTCGAGATGAATATATCATTGATTCGGAATATTCCATAGAGGGTGGGTATGAAGGTATGCAAACATTATTTAAGTTAGGCAATCTTCCAACTGCAATTATCGGAATTAATGAATCAGCGGCTATGGGTATAGTAAAAGCACTTAGGGAAAAGAGCATCCGTGTCCCAGAAGATATTTCCGTGGTAGGTTATGATGATACTTATTTTTCTGAGATTATAACTCCGCAATTAACATGTATTAGTTATAACCTTAGATTATATGCAGAAATGATTATGGAAACTATAATTAATATTCTTAACAAAACTGAAAAAGAAGAATTAAGATATGTTCCAACGAATTTATCTGAACGAAGCTCTTGTAAGAGTTTATTATAACACTTTAAATGAAATGTAGCTTTAAAAAAGAGGATTAGGCAATTATATTGTCTAGTCCTTTTTTAATATGTTCCTTCTTCCGTTGTTAATTTCTATCTTATACCTTAACAAGATGTATGAGTTGCCGGTTATTGGAAAAACAATTAAGAATAAAACATACTACAGTAATTAAGACTAATAGGTATATATTATCTATATTTAAAAACTTTTTGGATAAATACATATCTCTAAGTTCAAATTTAAAGAATTGAAAGGGGTTTTTAATTTATGAAAGTTAAAAAGTATATAGCATTATTAATAATTAGCATTATTAATCTAAGTACTCTTAATTATTCATCTATTTTTGCTTCAACAAATAAAATTATTTATGAAATTACGAATGAGGAATATATAAGTACAATTAGGAACCTATTATATCCATATTTATCTAAAGAAGTTAAGAACCGATACGGTGAATATGCTCAAATAGATTTGTTTGATATGAATATAAATAATATTTCAATATTACCAGATTCCAAAGTAAATGTTGAAATTACAATTAAGCCATTTCTTGGTGCACACAACACGATTTCAACTGATAAAGCAACTTTTCTCATTGGAATAGAAGAAGTTCAAATTATTAAGTATATAACGTTGGACTAATAAAAATATATGTTAATAATATTGTTGTTAATAGCAATATTCTAAATGCAATATTTAATATTACCTCATAATTAATTAAATCAAGCTATTAAAAGACCTATTTCTAAATAATGCACAAATAGGTACATAATATTATTGACAGTTGCTAAGTGGTAATGTATACTTTTATATATGAAACCGGTTACAAAATAGAAATATTATATAAAATGCACAAACAAAAACAGACATGAAAAAATAATTTGTAGTAGTGGAAAGGGAGTGAAGAAGAGAACTTTTTATCAGTTACCCAAAACTTATTAACTTATGAAAAGATTTTATATAACAGGGAGAGACAACATATGATAAAAAGAAAGTTGGAGTTTAAAAATCAATTTACAGGAATTAATAAGAAAAAAGAAGTTAAAGTTAAGAAAGAACGTAAATTTTTTAAACAGGGAAGTTTTAAATTTTTACATTTGTTAAAGCATAATCATAATCAAAGAAAAGAATTAATGGATTCAAAGGAAATTAAGGGCGGAATCGTAGTTAAATTAATTGGTTCCTTTATGATTCCAGTTAGTTTTGTAATAATAATTGGAGCTGTTTCTTACAATAAAGCATCGGACTCAATTATTAAAAATTACAAAAATTCAAGTTTGCAATCAATAAAAATGACAAGTGAATACTTACGCTTTGGATTTGAATCGGTTGAAGCTACAGGAACACAATATATTAATGATAAGAATATAAAACAGTATTTTAATGGGAGATACTCAACGGATTCACTAAAATCAACAGAGGTCATGCAAGATATTAAAAAGATGTTATTGGCAAAAAGAATTTCAGATGTATTTATTGAAAATATACATATTTTATCGAACTCAGTATTTACTATGACTACAGCAACAAAGTCAGAGAAAGAGATGTACGTACAATTTCTAGATAGTAATGGTGGTAAACAGTTAGCTGTTAAATCAAATTCTAACTATTGGATCGGAAGTGATAACTTTCTTGATGAAAAGTTCGAATTAAAGCAAAACGAATATGCATTTCGATTTGTTTGTGGTTTTGCAGATACAAAATCATGTTTAGTAATTGATGTCAGTACGAAAACCTTACAAGATATTATGAAAGACTTAGAATTTGGTTCTGGAAGCATGGTTGGATTTGTGACCCAAGATGGAAGAGAGTTATTATCTGATACTTCAGATATAACTTCGGAAGATACTGTTTTTAGCGATAAAGAATTTTTTTCAGGTTTTTTAACAAGCAAAGACGTTACCACAAGTAAGGATGTAGTTGTTAAAGGGAAACGATATTTATTTTTAAGTTCAAAAATAGGTGATACAGGTGCCTTAGTATGTGCTTTGATACCTGAATCAATTATTTTAAAGCAAGTTAGCGGTATAAAGAATATAACAATAGTTCTCGTACTTTTGTCATGTTTTATTGCAGTTTTAGTTGGTATCAAAGTTGCGTCAGGAATTCAACAAATTATTAGATACATTATTTTAGAACTTGATAAGGTTGCAAAAGGGAATTTGACAGTAAAGTTAAAAGTAAAAAAGAAGGATGAATTCTACATACTATCA
The DNA here is from genome assembly GCA_029239975.1 of Anaerocolumna sp. GTDB lineage: Bacteria > Bacillota > Clostridia > Lachnospirales > Lachnospiraceae > Anaerocolumna. The sequence goes on along the minus strand of JARBTX010000028.1, from coordinate 17,533 downwards.
AATGGTATTAACAATATGATAGATAATATGAAGGCGTTGACAAAAAAAGTTAAAGTGCAAAGTGAGTCCGTCTCTATGACGTCTAAAGAAGTTATGAAGTCATCTGAAGTATTTACAGTATCTACGAAAGAAATCTCAGATGCCATAGATGAGATTCAAATGGGTGTTAGTAGTCAAGCACAAGATGCTGAGAACTGCTTAATACAAATGGACAATCTATCTAATAAAATTCAAATAGTAAGTGGTAAAACCACAGAAATCAGTGAAATTGCACGTGAGACTAAGACTAGCGTAGCGGAAGGAATGGAATCTATGGAGGAACTAGATTTAAAAGCTAGAGAAACTTCAAAAATTACTGGAAGATTCGTACATAACATTGAAGTATTAGAAGATAAATCTAAATCTATTAGTAGAATTATTGAAACAATTAATGGTATTGCAGAGCAAACAAATTTATTATCATTAAATGCTTCCATTGAAGCTGCAAGAGCTGGTGAAGCAGGCAAAGGATTTACTGTAGTGGCAGCCGAAATAAGAAAATTAGCAGATCAGTCTGTAAAAGCAGTAAAAGAAATAGAAGATCTTATTAAAGAAATACAATATCAGACCAAGGAAGCAGTTCATATTGCCAATGAAGCTGATAGTGTTGTAGCCAAACAAGAAGTAGCAGTAAATAACACGGAAAATTCTTTAAAATCGTTAAATATTAATGTTGAGAAATTAATTGATAATGTTGCATTAATTACAGATAGTATTATGAATATTGATGCAGCCAGGGCAGGTACATTATTAGCAATTGAAAATATCTCAGCAATTTCACAGCAGACAGCAGCAGCATCAACTTCTGTCAATGAAACTACCAGTGATCAATTAATAGCTGTGAAATCTTTGAATGAACTATCAAAAGAATTAGATGAGAATTCTAAAGAATTAGAAAATGTTATTTGCCAATTTATTTTAGATTAGCAGTATTCCTAAGGGGCTCTGTTGTAATAAAACATCCCCTTTCGTATTAGGTATCAATGCAAATGCAATTCTATTAATTTATATTATTTTTTATAGTTAATGTAGGTTGTTCAATAAATCCTAGTCGTAAGAACATTTACTAAAACATCCTATCCAATATGTTGTGAATGATGTTAAAAACGTCCGGTCAATTTAGTAAAATATTATAAAAATATTTCAATTATTTATTGACAGATATACTTTGAATTGTTATAATAATGATATGAAAGCGATTTCATTATTCAAAAATACGACAATATATACAAAAAAGTTTTCGTAAATCATTATACAAGAATACAAGTTAATTTGAAGAAAAACTAAGTTGTTATGAGCGGGAAATATTTTTTTATCATGGCGTGAAAGCGGTTTCAAATGATGAAATTTGAATAAAAAAAGTATGGAGGAGTGGCAGCATGAAGAGGGAAAAAGGAAGAACAAAACATCCAAAAATAGGGAGGCAACTAACATTTTGGCAGAAGGTTTATAAGTATAGGGTGCTATTATTAATGTGTACACCAGCTATTTTATTTTTCTTTATTTTTTCATATATACCAATGCCTGGTGTGTACATAGCTTTTACGAATTTTAATTATGCAAAGGGTATATTTGGTAGTGACTTTATAGGATTTGATAATTTTAAATTCTTATTTACGTCAGGTAAAATCACTATGTTAACGAGAAATAGTATTTTATATAATATTGCCTTTATAATACTTGGTAATACGCTTCAAATTTTTGTGGCGATTTTATTAAATGAGATACGCAGTAAGTATTTTAAAAAGGTAACCCAGACATTTATGTTTTTACCATACTTTATTTCCGCTGTATTAGTTGGTTTACTCCTTTATAATTTATTAAATTTTGACTATGGATTTATTAATAGTATAATCAGATCTTTTGATGGAACACCAATTAAAGTGTATTCAAATAAACACGTTTGGCCATTTATCATCGTTTTAGTTCATTTGTGGCAGCAAACTGGTTATGGTTCTATCGTATACTTTGCAGCAATTATGGGTATCGATGCAGAAATGATAGAAGCAGCAAAAGTTGACGGTGTGAATGCATTCCAAAAGATTCGCTACATTATTTTGCCAAATTTAAAACCAACCGTGGTTATATTACTCTTATTTTCTATGGGTTCCATAATTAAAGGTAATTTTGGTTTATTTTATAACATTATTGGGCCATCCAATAAAATGTTATTCCCAACCACAGATATTATAGAAACTTATGTATTCAGGTCCATGATGAATAACTTTAACTTTACACAAGCAAGTGCAGTTGGTTTATATCAATCCATATTTGGGTTTATCGTTGTTATGGTTTGTAACTGGATCGCAAAGAAAATTGATAATGATTATGCATTGTTCTAATATGAGCACTATGTGAAAAATAAAGATTTTTCACGTAATGATTAATTAAGACAATTCACTTTGCAAATATTGTGCCAAAGCACAAATTCTCAGCGTTTCGATAAATTGGAGGAGATAATATGAAAACAAGGACCGCACATAAAAATAAAATTAAATTAGATAAAGCTGATCTAATCGTTAGAGGGTTTGCCTATATCATGATATCTATATTTTCAGTAGCCTGTTTAGTTCCCTTTATCTTAATGATTTCTACATCCTTTAGTACAGAGAGATTAATAACAAAGACAGGATTTGCTTTAATACCAAAAGGCTTTACTACTTTTGCTTATGATCTACTATTTCGTAATTCAGAACAATTAATAGGATCCTATGTAGTTACAATTATCATGACAGGAGCTGGTACCGCACTTGGTTTATTTATCATATCAATGACTGGATATGCATTACAGAGAAAGGATTTTCCATTCCGTAATCAAATATCATTCTACATATATTTTACAACTTTATTTTCAGGTGGTTTGGTACCATTTTACTTATTAATTTCAAAATACTTAGGTTTAAAAGATAACTATTTAGCAGTATTTTTACCACTTTTAATGTCACCATGGTTGATTATCTTAATGAAGAATTTTATCAAATCTATACCGTTTGAGATAACAGAATCCGGAACGATTGATGGTGCAGGTGATGTTACTATATTCATAAAACTTATATTACCAATGTTAAAACCAGCACTAGCAACAATCGGTTTATTTTTAGCTTTAGCTTATTGGAATGAATGGTATAACTCCATGTTATTTTTGTCACCATCGGTTAAGTTTAGACCGTTACAATACCATTTATATAAGATTATTAACGAAGTTCAATCATTAAGAAACTCAGTTGCAGGCTCTAATGTACCAGTTACATCACTTCCACTTGAAACATTAAAGATGGCAACTGCAGTAGTAGCAACCGGTCCAATTATTTTTCTATATCCATTCGTTCAAAAATACTTTATTGCAGGTATCACAGTAGGTGCTGTAAAAGGATGATTAAGTTGATGTTAACTTCGTAGAAACGAAGTGCACATAGAAGCTAACAATGAAAAAAATAGGAGGAAACAAAATGGGGAAAACGATGAAGAAGTTATTTAGTTTAATGCTAGTTTTAGTAATGGTGTTGAGTTTAACAGCATGTGGTAAATCCAAGGATACTACATCTAACGACTCAAAAGACACTACAGAAGGTTCAACAGACAATGCATCAAATGACGGTGCATCCACAGGAGATGCTGCAATTGACACTTCAGAGCATGTAACAATTAAGTTTGTAGTATTGGGTAATAAACCAACAAATGGTCAATTAGAAACAGTAATGGCTGAATTAAATAAGAAATTAACTGAAAAAGTAAACGCAGAACTTGAATTATATTGGGTAGAATGGGCAGATTGGCAAACACAATACAACTTATTACTTGCTTCCGGTGATAACACAATTGATTTAATCGGAACTGCAACTGACTGGTTAGATGCATGGCCAAACTCTAAGAAAGGTGCTTCCTTAGAACTTTCTGAAGATATGTTAAAGACATATGCTCCAAAAACTTGGGAATCCGTATCTGCAGATCACTGGAATATGTGTAAACTTGACGGAAAGATTTACTTAATTCCTGAAGATAATTACGCTCAATGGACAAATCATGGATTTATGTACCGTGGAGATTGGGCAAAACAATTTGGTTTAACAAATGGTGTTCATAGCTTTACAGAATTAGGTCAATACTTTGCTGGTGTTAAAGCGAATTTCCCTGATGTTATTCCATGGGATGCATCCGCAAGTGGTCAAGCATTTGGTCAACAGCTTGCAGGTGGTTACTTCCAATCTAATACACAGAATTTATTCATTGATGGCTTAGATGTTCCAATTTTCTTTGGTGCTAGTAAAGATGATATGTTTACACTTGTTTCTCCATATATGGAAGGTCAAGAATATGTTGACTTTGCTAAGATGATGAAAGAGTGGGGCGATGCTGGTTACTGGAGAGAAGACGTTCTTAACTACACTGGTGATACTCGTGAAGAAATGTATGCAGGCCAAACTGGTGCAGACCAACATCATACACAAACATATTACACAACAGTTCGTCCACAAATGGATGAAAAACAACCTGGTTCTGATGTACAATTCTTCTCTTTCTCTGAACCAAGTAAGAACTTAATGAATCTAGTTATCACTCACGGTGCATTAGCAGTAGGTGCTGCTTCTCAACATCCTGAAAGAGCATTAATGGTATATGATTTATTACGTAATGATGAAGAAATCTATCGTTTATTTAACTATGGTATTGAAGGAACTCAATATGTTATCACATCTGATGGTAAATTAGATCGTCCAGAAGGTTATGATGAAACAAATGATTCTTATAGCCCTAACTTCTGGTATGGAAGAAATGATAACTTAGAACTTGATAATGCAACATGGTATGAAGGTAAAGATCAGATTTTTGCTGATTATTCATCTTATTCCATTGATTATCCATATTCACAATTAGTATTTAATACGGATGAAATCTCTTCTTATATGTCTAATATGTCAGATGTATTTAGTAGCTATGTAACAGCGATTGCATTTGGTAAAGCAGGTGATCCTGAGCAAGCAGTTGCTGACTTTAGAAAAGCTATGAAAGATGCTGGATATGATGAAGTATATAAAGTTCTTCAAGAACAATTAACTGCTTATAAAGCATACTTAGGCAAATAATAAAGATTGCATTATGTTTTCATAATAATAGAAATCGTAAGTTCTAGATAATAGCACTACTAAAACCCAACGTATTATAAAATGAAATAATGAAAGCGTGAATTAATTATTACAAATAAATTATAGTAGTACTTAAGCTTCATATAGGTAGTGTATCATGTGTTATTAATACTGATAAACACTTATATGAAGCTTTTTCTAAACTTTAGGCTATGATTTACTGCTTAAAGGTAGTTATGCAAATAGGATTCGGGTGTCAAAAGCCCAATTTAAAATTAATATACGTCAATTTGCACAATTCAACTTATCAATGCGTGATGTAAATAAAAAATAATTCGCAACACGCTCTCGCTTGAATGAAGTTCGTAATGGTACATAAGCCCCTAAAATACAGGGTCTAAGTACCAACGACTTCATGACAGTTGCTCATTAACTTTTTATTTACATCACGCAAAGTTAAGTGCGTATATGTGCAATTTGACGAAGATAAGTTTATTGAAGGGCTTTTGACACCCGAATCCAAATAGGCAATTGCGAAATTATATAGTTTAACGAATTTCTTAAACAGTATATACGAATTTTCTAGTTTCAGTTGCCCTAGCAGTTAAGATTCAGCTATAAAATTGTATGTGTTGTATAAGTAATAATTATATTATTGATGTTTGGCATTTACCTATAGTTATCAATTAATTAAGGAGAAAAGTGGCGGATATGAAACAGTCAGAGAATCAAGATTCAAATATGGTAACATTTTTGGCAGACAGAATAGTAATAGAAAATAAGCCACGAATCGTGTTGTGTGCATCTGTTTTTTATTTTAGAATTCCTAGTCATGAGTGGAAGGATCGTTTAGAAAAAGTAAAAGCAGCAGGTTATAATTGTATTGATATTTATTTTCCATGGAATTATCACGAATTAGAAGAAGATGATTGGAATTTTTCTGGTGAGAAAGATGTTATTTATTTTCTTACATTAGCAAGAGAATTAGAACTATGGGTAATTGCAAGACCAGGACCTTATATATGTTCAGAATGGGACATGGGTTCTTTACCAGCATACCTGTTAACAAAAGAGAATTTGATATTAAGAGATTATAACGAAATATATTTATCCTATGTAAGAAAATGGTATGAAAAAATCATGCCTATCATAGCGAATTATCAATTAGGAAAACAAGGAACTGTTATTGCAGTCCAAATAGAAAATGAGTTAGATTTTTATGACTGTAAGCAGGTTGAACCATATATTCAAACGTTAAGAAATTATGCAATCGAGTTAGGAATTAATGTACCGATTGTAGTATGTGCAGGTCAATGTGATATAAAAGGAGCCGGTGGATTAGTCGATGGGGTTATACCTACCATAAATCTTTACCCAGATATGAGTGAAATTTCACTAGAAGATAAAATAAATCATTACTTGGAAACTTTCCGTGAGATGGATCTACCTTTATGCATTACTGAAACAAGTACACTTCACTTTATTTTACGACGAGAATTAATTGCAGGTGCTAAGTTTATAGCACCATATAATCAGGTGAGTGGGACTGATTTTGGGTTCACAACTTCAGTTAATAATTGGGGAAGTCCGATGACTTATATGACTCATGATTATCAATTAAATGGTATGATAAATCCACAAGGGGAAGTATCGAAAGAGTATGATGAAGCTTACCTATTCAGTGGGTTAATTACGTGTTTTGAGGAAGAAATTAGTACAAGTGTAAGTCAAATGGAACAAGAGCTTAATATATCTGCTGACTGTAAACTATCAAGTGGTATTCATCGAACACTTCGATGTAATAATGGTGGTAAATTTGCAGCAATAGCTAATGTAGATGAAAAAATAGGTTATATAAATTTTTTATATAATGAAAAAAATAGACCAGTGTATACATCTTTTGAAGTTAATCCATTAGAGTGTCCAATTATACCTTTTGATTTACCTTTATCTAATCGAGATAACTTTGACCTTGGCTGTAAAATAGCGTATAGTACAGCAGAAATTTGTTATTCCGAGTTTGCATTTGACACATTAAATCTACTTTTACATTCTAATCATCAGGCAGAAATTGCTTTAACCAACCAGAATATTGTAGATATTATGGTAGAAAACATGCAATATGAAACGGAAGGTACTTTAGTTATACTTTATAAAGAGAATAAGCAACAAGATGGTAATGTAGTTGTAACATTAAATAACGGAAAAAAGATTCATCTTTACATAACATCTCGTGCAAATGCGGTACAAGGCTTAAAAACAAAAGTATTTCCATGGAATAATCAAGAGAATAAGGTAAATGAATTATCAACCAACATGCGTGTAAATAAAAGTGAAAGCAAAGTAATAGAATTTCATGAGCTAAAATTGAAACAACACTCTTTACCTGATATGGGAAAAGGGTTATGTGGTAATCATAGCAATAAACTCAACCAATGTAAAAACATGGAAGACATGGGATATTACCGCGGATATGGCTGGTATGAAGGAAATGTTAACCTGTATGATAAGGAACGTGCATTGGGTTATATGATTTATAATGGAATGGATATTATTCATTTATATAAAAATAACTGTTATTTAAAAACAATTATCGGAGATGGTACTCATAAATTTATAAAGGAACCACATATATTGAATGAATCTAGCTTAAAACTAGGGGTAAGATGTGAAATTTGGGGTCACAGCAATTTTTCTGACTCTAGACTTCCTGCAATGGATATTAGAAGTAAAAAAGGGATAAAAGGATTGGCATTAATTACAAATATAACTGATCTTACAGAATACTGGTGCTATTGTAAAGATGAATTGCCAAGTGAGTGTGTAACCCTAATATCAGAAAAAGATAAATATAATTCTATTATTAAATTCACGGCGTATAATAATCCAGAGCAACCACAAAAGGGAATTTATAAAAGAAAAATAAAATTATCTCCAAATTGTAATGCAATGGTGCTTGAATTAAAAGGATTTAAATCATTTGGAAAAGTTTTTGTAAATGGTAATTATGTACAAGATATTCAACCATATAACGCAGCAGTTTCTTTAGATGAGTATTGTAATAAGAGAGAAATAGAATTGGCTATTTACCTAGAACAAAAAACAATTCAAGAATCAAAAGATTCTGTGGTTATATTATATGAAGGAAGACAAATATCAGATATTAATTGTCATGGAGCAGATGAAAGAGCTATATTAGAATATACAACTTTAATTGATGATAAGAAATATGAAGATTTAACAATGCTTTCTAACGTTAACTTAGAACCTGGCGAAGTGACAATAATATGTGCAGACTTTGAGATTACAAAACAACAGGAAATGGGATTAAAATTATTACTTAAAGGTAAAAACGTAAAAGTATTAGTACAATTGAATGGTAAGATGATTGGGCGCCTATGGCTTCCGTCAGATATCCGTCCAGAGTTTCGTGGTGGAGATGATTCTATATTATATTTACCAAAGAGTTACTTGAAGGAAAGCAATGAATTAATTCTATTAATAGAAGCATTGGAAGATGAACCGGTTTTAGATGGAATACAGTTTATAGGAGTAGAGTAAAGCAGAACATAAAAACTCTAGTACAACTCTAAAATAACTCTAAAACAAATCAAAAACAAATGTAAAACAAATCTGAAACAAATGTAAATAAATCTAAAACAAATGAAAATAAATCTAAAACAAATTAAGAAACTACGTTCAAAAGTTCTTACTGAAATATGTGTTATAAATTAATCGTATTAAACGAAACAGTCACTTGTTTTTACATAGAAGTGACTGTTTCAATTTTATTACTGTTATTGCATGTTTTGTAATTATCATTAACGTTGACAATAGTATTTTTGTTAAAATTATCATTACTAATTCCACAATTATTAATGTTATTAGATTTATTAATATCGATAGTATTATCAAGTTCTGAAAAAAAGTCTTTCAAAAGTTCTGGGTTTTCTAGTAGATTACCACCTTCATATTTTCCATTACAAGTGATAAAGTAGCTACTCTTTTTTAGAGAAACTCCAATTTTTCGTAAAGTCTGGTGGGTAATCGTTCCATACTTTTTGGCTGCTATAATTCTTTTTGCATAGGTTAGCCCAATACCAGGAATCCTTAATAATTGGTCATAATCTGCAGTATTAATTTCAATTGGGAATAGGTGAACGTTTCGTATCGCCCAATTCATTTTTGGATCTAGGCTTTCTATTAAATTGGGATCATGTTCTGGAGTAATATCATCATAGGAAAATCCATATAACTGCATAAGGCGATCAGCTTGATATAATCTTTTCACTCGCCATAGTGGAGTTGTTGTTAATGGTAATTCGTAACCTTTTGCTGGGTGAGTGTAATGAAAAGCAGTATAATATACTCGGCTTAAACGATATTTTTTGTATAATGCTCCTGATAAATTCATAATGATTCGATCGGTTTCATTGGTACTTCCAGCCATAAGTTGTGTTGTTTGTGAAGTAGCAATAATAGGATTCGATGGACTTCGATTTTGTTTTGCTACTTGAACGATATTACTAATATATTGCATTGGAGCTAGTATATTGGTTTTATTTTTCTGCTTTGCGATTCTCTCAAAACCAGAATTATTAGCTACTTCTATATTAACACTTAACCGGTTTGCATATTGAGCTGCTTTTTGAATTAATAGGGGATCGGTTCCAGGCATAACCTTTGCATGGATGTATCCGTTATAAAAAAGTTCATTTCTCATAATGCGAAGGGTTTCTATTATTAATTCTTCCGTATAATCTGCATTCTGATAAATTGCAGATGTTAAAAAGACACCATGACCATTATTTTTAGCTTGCTGTATTGCCATCTCAGCTAATTCCTTAGGACTGTTACAATATCTAGAGTTTGTTTCATGACTTGCTCTACACCCACAATAAGCACAATTAAAAATACATTTATTAGACATAAAGACTTTTGGAACTTTGGGTGGTGCTTGCTTTGAACGGATATCATGAAATATAGATGGGTCAGGTATGCTTACTTCTTCTGTATCTTTTAATCCATATGAAAGACTAGGATCAGCAACATCAAAAAGTGCATCTTCTTGCATCTGATTTAATTTCTCTTCATAGGATAATGGATTACTAAGGCTAGTATAAAACATATCATACACTCCTTACAATAAAGCTAATTGCGAGTTTTTTGAACATTATAAATATTAGTTTTAGTATAACATTATTATTTATTGTTGTCAAACATATGTTCGAATATTCATCAACACAAAAATGTGTAATATCTAGTATAAATCAGTAGTTAATGCGAATCATAATTATAATTCTTGTTGTTTACAACGAAGGTAGTCAAAATGCACAACATATAAGGGTGAAAATTATATTATATTCGACAAAATATATTATATATTGACAAACTACGAAAGGTGTGTTAGTATATATTTATAAAACAAATCAAATTAATAACCCTATAATGTTAGGATTGTTACTGGTAAAGCAGGCAAAACCAACCTTGTGTATACATAGTATTACTATGCAAACAAGATTGGTTTTTTTTATTTTTTCATATGGAGACCAAATATGTTAATTGAAAAAATCATTAATAATAATATTGTAAGCTCCTTTGATGATTTGGGACATGAAGTTGTTGTTATGGGAAGGGGGCTTGGATTTAATAGCAAACCAGGACAACAAATTGACAATCTTAAAATTGAAAAGATATTTCGCATGGATAGTCAAGTTGAGTCAGAGCAATTACAAGCAGTTTTATCCGATATTCCTTTAGAAATTATACAAGTTTGTAATGAAATTATAGCATATGCAAAAACTGCGTTAAGTAATAAACTAAGTAAAAATATTTATATTACGCTAACTGATCACATTAATTTTGCAATACAAAGGTATAAGCAAGACATTCATTTTACCAATGCCTTATTATGGGAGATTAAAAAGTTTTATCACCAAGAATTTATGACTGGTTTAAAAGCAATTGAATTAATAAAAGAAAAACTTGGTATTACACTTACACAAGATGAAGCTGCTTCCATTGCATTACATTTTGTGAATGCAGAACTTAGGACTGAAATGCCAAATACGATTAATATTACGAAGTTAATACAAAACATATTAAAAATTGTAACATATCATTTCCAAGTAGTGATCAATGAAGATACTTTAAATTATGAAAGGTTTTTAACCCATTTAAAATTTTTCTCACAAAGGGTGATTTCTAATCATAATAATCATGGAGAGGATCAAGTGTTTCATGATATGATAAAAAACCAATACCCAGATGCTTATGAATGTGCTCTAAAGATAAAAGAATACGTAGAAAAAGAGCATGAAATTATATTACCAGATGAAGAGTTGATTTATCTCACCGTACACATTAAAAGAATACTAATGAATTAATTAAATAATCAGGGTTGTTACTGGTAAAGCAGGCAAAACCTAAGCAACAAACGACTTTTGTATACGTTTGTGCTTAGGTTTTTTTTATATCATATAAGCCACAATAATATATAAAAATTTACATTTCTATTCATTTCGTTAAATCATAATGCTTTTCATAATGTAGAGCAGTTTGAATGAAGAGAAACAAATACAGATAATATCAAGGAGGAAGAAACATGGAAAAGAGATTTAGTGAAGGATTTTTATGGGGAGGTGCAGTTGCAGCAAATCAATGTGAAGGTGCCTATAATGAAGATGGAAAAGGTCTAAGTACACAAGATATAGCTCCAAAAGGGATTATGGGGCCTATCACAGATGAACCTACCAAAGATAATATGAAGTTAATTGGTATTGATTTTTATCACAGATACAAAGAAGACATTAAATTATTTGCTGAGATGGGTTTTAAAACATTTCGAACTTCCATTGCATGGTCTAGAATTTTTCCAAATGGAGATGACAAGGAACCAAATGAGTTAGGTTTACAATTCTATGATAACTTATTTGATGAATGTTTAAAGTATGGAATTGAACCACTAGTAACCATCTCTCATTATGAAACGCCACTTCATTTATCGAAGAAATATAACGGTTGGACAAACAGACAATTAATTGGGTTTTATGAAACTTATGTAAGAACAATATTTACAAGATACAAGGATAAGGTAAAGTATTGGTTAACCTTTAACGAGATTAATTCCATCATACATGCTCCATTCTTAAGTGGTGGTATTATGACACCAAAAGAAGAGTTATCCATGCAAGATCTTTATCAGGCAATCCATCACGAGTTGGTAGCAAGTGCATTAGCTACTAAAATAGGACATGAAGTCATGCCAAAAGCAAAGATTGGTTGTATGGTAATCGCAATGCCGGTGTATCCATTAACTCCGAAACCAGAAGATATACTTCAGATGTTAAAAACGGACCGTAGTAATTTATTATTTACGGATGTTCATGTGAGAGGTAAATATCCTTCTTATGCGAAACGATTATTTAAGGAAAATAATATTGAGATTAAGATGGAACCTGGTGATGAAGAAATTTTAATGAACACAGTAGATTTTATATCCTTTAGTTATTATATGAGTGTCTGCGATACAGCAGATACAACGAAAAAAAGTGGTACAGGAAATATTATGGGTGGTGTACCAAATCCATATTTAGAAGCTAGTGAATGGGGATGGCAGATTGACCCGATGGGACTAAGATATGTGTTAAATACTCTGTATGACCGTTATGAGAAACCATTATTTATCGTTGAAAATGGGTTAGGCGCAAAAGATGAATTGGTAGTTGATGAACATGGTAATAAGACAGTATACGATGATTATCGTATTAAATATCTAAATGATCATTTAGTACAAGTAGCAGAAGCTATTGATGATGGTGTAGAAATCATGGGTTATACCACTTGGGGATGTATCGATGTTGTTAGTGCATCCACTGCTGAACTTAAGAAGCGTTATGGTTTTATCTACGTAGACCGTAATGACGATGGAACAGGAACATTAGATCGATATAAAAAGAAATCGTTCTATTGGTATAAAGAAGTAATTGAATCAAATGGGGCATCTTTGAGAGATTAAATGATTTAGCCATTTAATTTAATTAATTAAGTTAAGAGATTATATTGAAATTTAAATATAAAACAAGATAGTAACTGGTTAATTAACGATTAACACACCTTATTAGATAGGAGAAAAAGTATGGCTAGTAAATATGATGGGTTGGCAAGAATTATAATTCAAAATGTTGGGGGAAAATCAAATGTACTTAGTTTATCTCATTGTGTTACAAGACTTCGATTTAAACTAAAAGATGAATCAAAAGCAAATACAGAACTATTAAAAAACACAGATGGTATTGTAACAGTCATTCAAAGTGGTGGACAATATCAAGTTGTAATTGGTAATCATGTACCGGACGTATTTGCAGTAGTAAACGAAATAGGAGGATTTGGAGCAAATAGTGATTCTGTTGATGTGGCAAAACAAAAAATGAGCTTTGGTGCTACCATGATTGATATTATTTCTGGAGTATTTGCACCAACACTGGGTGTTTTAGCAGCAACTGGTATGATTAAAGGATTATTAGCATTATTTACTTACTTTGGTATACTAAGTACAACCGATGGAACTTATCAATTGTTATATGCAGTAGCAGATGGATTTTTTCACTACCTACCAATATTCTTAGGATATACTGCAGCAAAGAAATTTAATGTGAATTTATTTACTGGTATGGCACTTGGTGGAGCATTAATGTATATGGATGACATGCTAAAATTAGCAGGTACTGAACCGATATCATCCTTATTTGCAGGAACACCATTTGCTATCAATGTATTTACCAAGTTTTTAGGAATCCCTGTTACACTTCCAGCGAGTGGTTATGCATCAAGCGTTGTGCCAATTATTTTAGCAGTGTTTGTAGCAAGTAAAGTAGAAGCGTTTTGGAAAAAAATTATTCCAGACGTAGTGAAGACATTCTTAGTTCCAATGTTGACATTAGCGATTTGTACTCCTTTAACATTTATCGTAGTAGGACCGATTGCATCCCTTTTAACTTCCTTAATTGGTGTAATTACATCAGCAGCTTATTCCCTTAGTCCCGTTGTAGCAGGTTTATTTGTTGGTGGTTTATGGCAAGTACTTGTAATCTTTGGTTTACATTGGGGTATGATTCCAATTATGTTAGCAAATTTCACTAATTTTGGTTATGATTTTATTCTTTCACCTTATTTTGCAGCATCATTTGCTCAAACAGCTGTAGTATTTGCTATTCTTTTAAGAACAAAAGATGTAAAAACGAAATCACTTTGTATCCCAGCAACTATTTCCGGTATCTTTGGTGTTACAGAACCAGCAATCTATGGTATAACCTTACCAAGAAAGAAACCATTTTTCATATCTTGTATGGCAGCAGCAATTGGTGGCGGTATCATTGGTGCAGCAGGAGTAAAAGCTTATATGATGGGTGGTATGGGTGTATTTGGTATCACTTCTTATATTAACAATGAAACTAAAGATATATCTAGTATGATATGGGCATTAATCGGTGTAGCAGTTGCTATGGTGGTTGCGTTTGTTGCGACTATGATATTATATAAAGATGAAACACCAAAATCAGAATTAAATAAATTAACCAGTAACAAAATAAGTGTTGGTACAGGAACTATAATAAACCCGATAAAGGGGTCTGTAAAAGAACTAAATGAAGTAGAAGATGAAGCATTTTCAAGCGGAGTATTGGGTAAAGGTGTGGCAATCCTTCCGACAGAAGGAAAGTTATTTGCACCAGCTGATGGAGAAATAACAGCACTCTTCCCTACAGGACATGCCATTGGATTAAAAACTGATTTCGGTGCTGAGGTTTTAATTCATATCGGAATGGACACCGTGAAATTAGATGGTAAATACTTTGTTAAAAAAGTAAATCAAGGAGATAAAGTAAGAAAAGGCCAAGTACTTTTAGAATTCGATTTAAGTGCAATTAAAGCAGCAGGTTATTCTATACTTACACCAGTTGTTATAACGAATCCAAATGATTTTACAGATGTTTTGTATGAAACTGGTAAGGTGGTAGAAGTTGGAGAAAATTTAATAACACTAATATAGAATAAATAATAGGAATATAATTTAGGTAATGTATAGAGATTGAAAGATAATGAATAAATAATGGAATGATAAAGGAAAGATAATAGTGAGATAATAAAAGAAAAAGCAACGATTACAAAATTAATGTTATCGTTGCTTTTTTATTGTTGTAATTGTTTTAACTTTATTCCAGATTAGATATCTTATCAAAAAATTCTTCTTTGGTATCACATACAACAAAATCACCTTTTAAAAAGCCATAAACTTTACCAACTAATTCGGAACATTGTGAAGAACATCTGCCTATGCAACCAGTTGTATAATCCTTTGTTTTCACTTTACCCTTTAATTCTTCCACATTAAATCCAGAACATTTTTTACAAACCTTTACTTTTTTCACTTCAGCCATAGTAACTCTCCTTCTCATTTTGTTATGTAAGTATTACAATTATTTACAACATACATATTTTACCAATAAAAGTAATTATGTGCAATAGTTTTTTCGAATATTTGTTCGAATAATTAATAATAATACTTGTAATATTACTTTTATCAAGTTATAATAAAAATACATTATTTTCCTAAAGTCTATAGACTAAATATAATTAGATTAATTTTTTGGAGTATATCATGGAGAAGCGGAAAGCTTGTTAGAAGATGGTTGTTTAGCAGAAGCAATAAAAGCCTTTCGTGATATTCATGACCACATGTGGAAAATTCATTGGTTCGTTATTGGTGAAAAGGAAGGGAATGACTAAACTAGTAATTATAAGTGGGGGGTAGATATGGATATTATCTTTATACGACACGGAGAACCGGATTATATACTCTGTGATGATAGGGGATTTATTGGACAAGGTAGAGATATGGCTCCTTTATCACAATTAGGTATAGAACAATCTGAAATAGTATCAAGAAATGAAATTCTATTTGGAAGTCAACTTATTGTTTCATCGCCTTATACGAGAGCTTTGCAGACTGCAGCAATCATATCAAAAAATACACAAATACCAATACAAGTTGAAGTAGATTTACATGAATTTATACCTGATAAAACTTTTAGAATGAAAGGTGCAGAAGAATCACACCAATTTCACAAAGATTTCTGTGATTGTAAAGGAGTTTATCCTATCGGTGAAACAAAAAATTGGGAAACCATTGACGAAATTATAAGTAGGGTAAAACCTACATTGAATAAATATATGAGCTACAATAAGATTATTGTTGTTGCTCACGGTGGTGTCATTCGAAGATTCGTAGGGAAGGGTTTGATTGAACATTGTTATCCGTATAAAGTAGAGTATAATAGTGATTTTACATGCTATTATTGGGTTTAAAGCAGAATACAATAATGATTTTCATTATGAAATCTAATATATATAAATACGCAAGCATCATGAAAGGATATGATTATGAAAAATGATTTATTAAAAATTGGACCATTTACGATCCACGGATATGGCTTAATGATTGCCATTGGAGTTGTAGCAGCTTATTTAACTGCAGAATTTCGAGCTAAAAAGAAAGGATTAAACCATGAGAAAATTCTTGATTTAACAATTTGGTGTGCTGCTGGTGGTATACTTGGAGCAAAACTTTTATATTGTATTGTCATGTTAAAAGACCTAATAGCTGATCCAAAAAGTATTTTACTTTCTCAAGACGGATTTGTTGTTTATGGTGGAATTATTGGTGGAATATTTTCTGGTTTTTTATTTTGCAAAAAATATAAGTTGGAATTCTTAAAATATTTTGATTTGGTTATGCCATCCATTGCATTAGCACAAGGATTTGGACGAATCGGATGTGTTTTTGCAGGTTGCTGTTATGGGTTAGAGACAAAAGGCCCACTTGGTATTATCTTTCCAGAATCAGGTTTTGCACCAGCAGGTGTTCCTTTAATACCTACACAAATAATTTCAAGTGCACTTAATTTTGCTCATTTTTTTGTATTAATTTTATTAGCAAAACACATAAAACGAGATGGTCAATTAGCAGGGTTTTATTTGATTTTTTATAGTGCTGGAAGATTTATTCTTGAATTTTTCAGAGGAGATTTGGCACGTGGAAGTGTTGGAACGTTATCAACGTCTCAATTTATATCAATTTTCTTATTTATTATAGGTTGTGGTATCGTTATCCTAAGAGGTCTATCGAATAAAACAGCAGTACAGGATGAAAATACAGTTGCATAATAATAATTGTAAACTAATATGTTGTTAAAGTAATAGTAATTTAAAATTATATATAAAAAATATATATCACTTAAATAATATTAACTGAAAGGAATCATGGTATGGCAAAGATAACAAAAACACGAAAAGCAACTTATTATATAGGGATGGCAATGATTGTAATAGGTTTTATACTATTTATGTCAGTA
>JARBTX010000129.1 GCA_029239975.1 Anaerocolumna sp. | reverse complement strand
GCTGAATCGGTATCTGTTTAAGTTTTTCAACCATTCTTTTGCTCCTCTAGTCCCAGGTTAGAATTGAAGATTCATAATCTCCTTGTATGCTTCCAATACTTTATTTCTTACGGCCACTGTATATTGTAACGATATATTTGCTTTTTGTTGTGCAACTTGTAAATCATGAGTGTTATCATTTAATCCTAAGGCGTAAGAAATTTCTGCTTTCTCTGCTTGGTTAGATAGATTATTTGTTTCTTTAATCGCCGAAAGTGCTGATTGAAATAAATTTTCAAAACTCGAATTGCGGTTTGTATTTTTAACTGCTGTGGAATCATTTTTATAAAAATCAAGATTCGAGATTTTGTTTAATGAATTTACGTTCATAAGTTTCCCCCTGTTATTTTACAACTCCTATTTTCCTACTTCTAAACCTTTTAAAGCCATACTTTTCATTGCATTGAAAGCAGTAACATTTGCTTCATATGATCTGCTGGCATCGATTAAATCTGTCATCTCCGTTACTGTATTTACATTAGGATATGATACATAACCATTCTCATCTGCATCTGGATGAGATGGATCATATACAACCTTCATCGCAGTTTCAGTATCTTCAACAATGTTTGTAACCTTCACACCATTACCTGAGATATTACCAGAAGCGTTTTTTAACATATTTGCAAAAGTGTTTGAATTTCTTTCAGCAAATACAACCAACTTACGTTTGTAAGCCTCCCCATTCTCATCTCTAGTTGTATTAACATTGGCAATATTTTGAGATATAATATCCATTCTAAGTCTTTGAGCAGTCATACCACTCGCACTAATATTCATACCTGATATTAAAGACATATATATACCTCCTAGTTATTTGTTAGAACTGACTTAATTCTGCTAAACTCTTGAGTCATCGCATCCATTAAAGCGTAGTATCTAATTTGATTTTCAGCAAGATTAGCAGTTTCTGTATCTATGTCCACATTGTTTCCGTCTAGTCGATAACTCAAAGAAACATGATCTGTATATACATTAGGTGTTAGAGAGTTTAAATTTGCATTGGCAACTTTCTTATCTAAGGAGCCTTCACCAAGCATTTCTTTCTCTAATAAATTTTGAAATTCTACATCTTTTCTCTTATAATTAGGGGTATCTACATTCGCAATATTGTTTGTAATAACTTGATTTCTTGTCCAGCTTGCATCTGCAGCTTTATCTAAAATATTAATATAATTAAATGCATTGGATCCTATCATATTTACACTCCTTTCGTGACTAGTTTAATTATAATTATTTTTTGACAAAAAAACAAGTTATTTTTATAAAACTAGTACTATTATATCATTTTTTGTAATATTTTATCAAAAAAGGATTTATAAGCCAAAAAGGCTTATAAATCCTTACATTTTTAATGGAAATATTTATATTTTTTATGGAAATAATTTGTATAAAATGAATTATTATGCAACATTTGTAAATAAATACACATTTTATAAACTATTTATTTAATTTCTTTAATTCATCAAAAACAACATCATTTAATACTTTTATATATGTACCTTTCATTCCAGAAGATCTGGACTCAATAACACCGGCACTTTCAAATTTTCTTAATGCATTTACGATAACAGATCTCGTAATTCCAACACGATCAGCAATTTTGCTTGCAACTAATATTCCTTCATTACCATCTAATTCTTCAAATATATGAACGATAGCTTCTAATTCAGAAAACGACAATGTACTTATAGCAGATTTTACAATTTGGACTTTGCGATTCTCTTCTGCACTTTCTTCATTTACAGAGCGCATCATTTCTAATCCCACAACAGTAGTTCCATATTCACTTAAAATAATATCATCCAAGTCATATTGTTTGCTGCTCTTATATAAAAATAATGTTCCCAATCTTTCTCCTGCAATATCGATTGGATTAATAATTGCTTGATAATTATTTTCTTGTTCAAATTCAAAGCCTAAAGTTACCAAATTAACATTTTCCTTTGTAGATAAAATGTTTAATAATCTTTCATTTAATAAAGTATCAATATAACCGCCTACAGAATCCTTTATTAAATCTTTTATTTCTTTGATATCATCTCTGTTTTTGATGCCTAAAACTTTACCTTTTTTACTTATCACAAGAATATTAGACTCCAGAATTTCACTTAACACATCACAAATATCATTAAAAACAACCTTATGTGAATTGTTATTGTGTAAAAGTTTATTAATCTTTCTTGTCTTGTCTAGCAATTGTACGCTCATGTAACATCCTCCCAGTACCCCCACCTATTTACATACCACTCATTCTCCAGGTATTTTGTCGCAAAATTTCACATTATTTTATGAATAGGCCGTCGAATTGTTTTTTCAGATAAATCTTACCATACATTTTTCATAAAAACAATAGTAATTAAGTCGTTTTGACACACATTTATATAAAATTTTTGTTGTTTTTACTTATCTTTAATTATTTCGATACGATGGTGCCACATTTTTCGTCATTGCATACTAAACTCGTACCCTTTTCAACCATAATTCCATTACATTTTGGACAACGCTGATTTGAAGGTTTTTGCCAAGTCATAAAATCACACTCTGGATTACTTTCGCATCCATAATATTTTCTTCCTTTTTTCGTCTTGCGGATTACAATATCTTTTCCGCATTTTGGACAACTAACACCTATTTTTTCAAGATATGGTTTCGTATTTCTGCAATCTGGGAAACCAGGGCAAGCTAAAAACTTTCCATGTGGACCATATTTTATAACCATATTTCTTCCACATTCTTCACATATTACATCTGTTTTTTCGTCTTCTATTTTAATCGTTTCAAGATTATCTTCAGCATGATTTACTGCTGCTTCCAAATCCGGATAGAAATTTCTTACTATAGTCTTCCATTGAACAGTTCCATCTTCTACTCTATCTAATAACGACTCTAAATTAGCAGTAAAATTTACGTCTACTATACTTGTAAATGCCTGCTTCATAATATTATTTACTACTTCACCAAGTTCTGTTACATACAAGTTCTTATTTTCTTTTACAATATACCTTCTTGCAAGAATGGTTGTTATAGTAGGTGCATAAGTACTTGGTCTTCCTATTCCTAACTCTTCTAGAGCTTTTACTAAGGAAGCTTCTGTAAAATGAGCTGGTGGTTGTGTAAAATGTTGCGAATGATTATATTCAGCTAGTTCAAGTTCTGAATCTTCTGTTATTGATTTTAGCATAATACTATTTTGCTTTTCATCATCTTCTGAGGTATATACTGACATATATCCATCAAAAATTAACTTAGAAGCTGACGTTGAAAAACGATATCCATTTCCTTCGATTTTAACGGAAGTAGTCTCATATTTTGCAGGTTGCATACGACTAGCAACAAACCTTTTCCAAATCAACTGGTAAAGACGGAATTGATCTCTACTTAACTGTTCTTTCAAAATAACAGGGGTTAGAGTTACATAGGTTGGCCTAATTGCTTCATGTGCATCTTGAATTTTTTTGTTACTCTCTTTTACATTATCTTTTTCCGCAACATAATTTGCCCCATAGTTTGCTTCTATAAATTCTCTAGATGCTTGATCCGCTTCATCCGAAATACGAACAGAATCTGTACGTAGATATGTGATCAAACCAATCGTTCCATGATCTTTTATATCAATTCCTTCATATAACTGCTGTGCAAGTCTCATGGTTTTTGAGGTGGAAAAATTTAAAGTCTTAGCTGCTTCTTGTTGTAATGTACTAGTAGTAAAAGGTAAAGGAGCTTTTTTTTGTCTCTCTCCTCTTTTAATTTCTGATACTTTAAATTCAGCTTTATCAAGATTTTTTAAGATTTCCTTTAATTCGTCTTCCGTACGAATAACGGTTTTATTACTACCAAAACCATTAAACTTAGCTACTAATGGAGTTTTATCACCTTTTACATGAAATACTGCTTCTAAATTCCAATATTCTTCTGGAACAAACGCATTGATCTCTTCTTCTCTATCACATATGATTCGAAGAGCTACTGATTGAACACGACCTGCGCTTAAACCTCTCTTTACTTTTGCCCACAAAACAGGACTAATACTATAACCTACCATACGGTCTAGTATCCTTCTTGTTTGCTGAGAATCAACTAGATTCATATCAATATCTCTAGCTTGTTTTATTGATGATTTAACAGCATTTTTTGTTATTTCGTTAAATGTGATTCTACTAGTTTTTTTATCATCTAATTTTAAGGTTTTGGATAAGTGCCAAGATATCGCTTCTCCTTCACGGTCAGGGTCAGTTGCAAGATATACTTTGTCAGCTTTTTTAACTTCTTTTCTTAGTTTTGATAATAAATCACCTTTACCACGAATTGTTATATATTTAGGTTCATAATCATGTTCTACGTCGATACCTAATTGACTTTTTGGTAAATCTCTGACGTGACCATTGGATGCTACAACTTCATAGTTAGTACCTAAAAATTTTTTTATTGTTTTTGCTTTTGCAGGTGATTCCACGATTACAAGATTTTTTGACATATACCCACTCCCCTTGTTTCACTTACTTTTATATATTGCTTTTAATCAAGATATATAGGAATAATAATTTTTTCTAGTTTGTTTAATATAATTTTTTAATTCCAGATTTAATAGAATTTCTGTAAGTTCAATAATACTAAGTTTAGTTTCCCCTGCTATTTCATTCATATGCTTGGGTAACAAACTTAAATTAGCATACACTATTTTTTCTTTCGTTTCAAGCAATTTATCAATTTTTTTCACCTCATTGGCATTATTTTCATAATTTAAGTTAAAATCTTCTAAAATGTCTTTCGGTTCTGTAACTAATTTTGCTCCTAATTTAATCAAATTATTACAACCCAAACTAAGTAAATCGTTTACGCGTCCTGGCAAGGAATATATGTTCTTTCCTTGATCAAGACCCATGTCAACAGTTATTAATGATCCACTTTTCTCTTTTGCCTCTATGATAAAAATTCCATCTGATATACCACTTATAATTCGGTTTCTCATTGGAAAATTATATGCTTTTGGTGGTGTTCCTACATTATATTCTGAAAGTATACATCCATTCTCTTGCATTTTTAGATATAATGAAAAATTCTCTTTTGGATAACAAATGTCAGCTCCGCACCCTAAGACTCCACAAGTATATCCCCCTACTTCCAAAGCACCTGTATGCGCAAACCCATCGATACCGCGAGCAAGTCCACTCACTATTTGTATCCCAGCTCTCGCTAATTCTTTCGCAAAATATTCAGCCATCTCTCTTCCATATACAGAACAATTTCTAGCACCTATAATAGCTATTGTTGGCACCGACTCTTTTGGAAGTTCACCTTTATAGTATAAAGCAAACGGTGGATTATATATATTTTTAAGTTTAGATGGATAATTATCATCTTCTATCGTTACAAAATATATGCCTTTACTTAGTAGTTTAGCATAGTTTTCTTGTATTCTTTTCATATCCTTACTTTTTCCAATCGTATATTTATCCGATTCAGTTAGAATAGGTATCTGATCCAGTAAAGATAATTTCTCATGAAATGCCGCTTCTGGTGATATAAAAAAGTCTAAAATAGCCCCTATCTTTTTTAATCCAATTTTTTCAATATTACAAAGCCAATACCAATATTCTTTCATCATCATAGTCATTCATCCTTAATCTTCCCAATATTTTTTATCTAAACTACGATAACATATAGCCTCACTAATATGTTTTTCTGTGATTAATTCCGAGTTATCTAGATCTGCAATAGTTCTTGATACTTTCAAAATTCTATGATAAGCTCTTGCACTTAGATTCATCTTCACAAAAGCCTTTTCCAGCAACGACTTTTCGTTATTTCCAAGCCTACAATATTTGTCTATTGTTTTTGGAGTTAATTGTGAGTTAAAATAAAAATTTTCATCTTTATAACGTTCTAATTGAATATTTCTAGCAGCCATAACACGTTTTCTTATATTATATGAAGTTTCTGCTTCTTTTTTATTTTCTAAATCTTTATAGTTAATTTGAAGCGCTTCAATGCATATATCGATTCGATCTAACAATGGCCTACTTATCTTACCCAAATAGTGTTTCACCTGATTTATCGAACAATTGCATTTATTCCGGTCCGGGTAGAAACCACAAGCACAGGGATTCATGGCAGTAACCATCATGAAATTAGCAGGATATCGATAAGTTCCTTGTAAACGAGCAATCGTGACTTGATTCTCTTCCAAAGGTTGTCTTAAGATTTCTATAGTATTCCGGTTAAACTCTGGAAATTCATCTAAGAAAAGTACCCCTAAATGTGCTAAGCTTATCTCTCCAGGTGTAGGCGTTCTTCCACCACCTGCTAATGCAGTTGCTGTAATTGTATGATGTGGTGACCTAAAAGGTCGCTCTCTAATTAAGGATTGATTATTATTTAATAAACCCGATACACTATATATCTTAGATATCTCTAAGCTTTCTTCAAAACTTAGTTCTGGTAAAATAGTTGGTATTCGTTTTGCTAACATAGTCTTACCGGACCCAGGTGGACCTACCATTAGTATATTATGCATGCCAGAAGCAGCAACCTCAATAGCTCTTTTTGCTATTTCTTGTCCGGTTACATCAGAAAAATCCAAATCATCTTTTTTATCAACATGTTTTAATAGGTCTTGATTATTTACATAGCTAGGTTCCAGAATTAAATCATTGTTTAAAAATTTAACAGCTTCTTGTAGTGTTTTAACTCCATATACATCGATACCGTGTACCACAGCACCTTCACATGCATTACTAATTGGGACAATGCATCTTGTAAACCCTTGTTTTAATGCCGTATAAACAATAGGCAGAACTCCATTTACTCTATTTATTTCTCCATTTAAACTAACTTCACCTAATATTAAAGTTTTTTCTAAATTTTCTTGGGGAATATAACCGAAAGCGGTTAGAATTGCAATTGCAATAGGAAGATCGAAGGCAGTACCTTCTTTACGAATATCAGCCGGTGATAAATTAATTGTTATTCTTTTTGCAGGTAATTGATAACCCGAATTCTTTAGTGAAATACGTACTCTCTCTCTTGCTTCGCGTACTTCTGATCCTAAATATCCTACTAAATCGAATAACGGTAACCCATCACTAACATCTGCTTCTACGGATATAATAAATCCGTCAATGCCATTAATAGCAGCACTAAGTGCTTTACTAAACATATTACATCTCCTTCTTACGTCTCTCCACATAGAAGGTAGCTCTCATCCAAGGTAAGTATATCAAATATACCACTTTGTAGCAAGGAATATTTTGGTACTTTATATCGCCTGGATCAATCGACTAAATTAATCCAGGCGGTATATAATACAATATATTTTAATTATAACGAATTCCACGAAACCATTCATCATCGGTCATAGAATAACATACATCATCATAAATAAGTCCATTATAGATATGGCTTCCCATTCTAATAATTCCTTCGTAATGAAAACCACATTTTTCAATCACACGTCTCGATCTATAATTAAACGGATAATGGTAAATGGATATTAAATTAAGGCCTAACTCTTCAAAGGTATATCGAAGTACCTCCATCACTGCTTCCGGAACAAGCCCTTGCCCCCAATAGTTTTCAGATATAGCATATCCAATCATTTTTACATTTTTATATTCTCTTTTAGGATCATTATACAAACTAATAGAACCAATAACTTTATGATTACTCTTATATGTAATTGCCCATATATCATCATTATTAATTAATAAATCCAGAATTGTTTTAGATTCTTCTTTACTTTCATGGGGTTTCCAACCAGCATTTGGACCAACGTTGGGATTTTTAGCATATTCATATAAATCTTCTAAATCACTCATTTTCCATTTTCTTAAAATCAATCGCTCTGTTTCTAATGCTCTCATATCCCCTTATTCCCTCCTATGATTCATATAATCTAACTATATTGATACTATCCTTCTCTAACACAATAATATTAACTAGTTGCTCTATAAATGACTCTAACACAAATCAAATATAAAAATATTTATATAAACTATTTCAGAAAATAAGATAATAAAATAAAACCTAACAGTTCTAATGAAGATTCCTTCAATTTTACTGTTAGGTTATATTTCTGTCACTTTTAGTATTTAATTATCCAATATCTTTTTTAACTCATTCATAAATGTATTAACATCCTTGAATTCACGATAAACGGAAGCAAACCTGACATAAGCTACTGGATCAAGTTCTTTTAATTTATCCATAACGATTTGTCCAATCATCGAACTTGGAACTTCCTTTTCTTCCATATTAAAGATTGTATTCTCTATCTCATCTACTAGTACATTAATTTGATCAACTGATATTGGTCTTTTATGGCAAGAACGAAATACTCCCGCTTCTATTTTTGACCGATCATAAGGTTCTCTGTTATTATCTTTTTTTATAACAACTAGTGGAATGGCTTCAACTTTTTCGTATGTAGTAAATCGTTTTGAACATTCATCACATTGACGTCTTCTACGTATTGAGCTATTATCATCTGCAGGTCTTGAATCTATAACTCTCGTATTCTCTTTACCGCAAAACGGACATTTCATTCGTTTCTCCTCCTAATTAGACATTACTATCCATCAACTTCCAAGTAGCTATATAGCAACTTGAAACTCAATAAAACTGTCTTTTAACTATCTTAGCTTGATTATATTGAAGATTTCACTTCTGGTCAAGATATTTTCTTCATATTACTATGGCTAGAGTCATATATTTAAATAAATATAGCCGAAAGTCTATCTGAGGTGTGCAATCTATGCGAATGTGCGAGCTTAAACAAAAGGAAGTTATTAATTGTAGAGACGGCGAACGGCTAGGATACGTTTGTGACATAGAATTTGATGTTCAAACCGGTATTGTCACACAACTAATTGTTCCTGGACCTTGTAAAATATGGGGTATATTAGGCCGAGACCACGAGTACGTAATAAACTATTGCAGTATAAAGCAAATTGGGGCAGATGTTATCTTAGTTGATATTGATGCGGAAAAATGTCTGGTTAAGTGTGCATTTATATAATAAGTACCTTTATTTTGGTGGATTACATTTACTACAAGGATTATATCCAGAAACTTTTGCTTCGTTCAAACTTAAACTTGTTTTACTATCATTTAGATAACTACAATCTTTACGGTGATATTTTGTTCCGGATTCCGTAACAAATACTTCTAAATCATTATTATCATTATCTTTTGATTGATTGGATTCATTTGCTATTTTCTTAACGTTAAAAGTTATATTTTTACCATCACTTGTCACAATGATAGTCCCATTGTCATCTGTACGGTAAATTTGTACATCATCGTCTATTAACCTATTTAAGACTTCTATATTTGGGTGACCATATTTATTCTCTTTTCCTACACTAATAACCGCGTACGTTGGGTCAATCGCTTTTAAGAAACCCACACTGTTACTGGTGTAGGAACCATGATGACTTACTTTATATACGTCTGCGGTTATATCTATATTATTCTTTAACATCTCATCTTCTGAAAGTTCTTCTGCATCTCCTGCCATAACAAACGATGTATCTTTATATGTCAATTTTATACCTATAGAATAATTATTTGCATTATCTCCATAATCAGAACTATTTGGTGATATAATGGTAAAATAACAGTCTCCTAACGTATATTTTGACCCAACTACGGGTTTTGTTATAACTAAATCCTTTTGAACTAATTCATTGATAACATCTTTATACACATCTGTATCCATTTTATAGTCTGGCATAAAAAATAAATTTATCGGGTAATTACGTACAATATCATCTATGCCACCAATATGGTCTTCGTGTGGGTGTGTTCCTATCACATAATCCAACTGCTTTATACCTTGGTCTGCCAAATAGTCAGAAACCAATTCTCCATCCTCTACATTACCACCATCAATCAACATGGAATAATCACCATAAGTTATTAAGGTTGCATCTGCTTGCCCCACATCAATGAAATGAACTTGTAATTTTTCATGATTACTTGCAGTCTGCACTTCATTCTCGAAATCATTTGGATTATTCGCAGTTTTCGTTATAAATATGTAACTTAAGTACAACAGAATGATTGTTAATACACTTAATAATATTTTCTTTTTCATAATAGCTCCTATCTTTATGTCGATTCTTAATCGTCAAAATCTATTATACCATATTATTCGTATAGAACCAAGAATTGCCTACTTAAGATATTATAAAGTTAAAATAAATATAATAAAAAAAGATTATTACGCTTAAAAGAATTAATCTCTTATAAACGTAATAATCTTTTTCTTTATTTTAATTTCTATTGAACTACGTAATAATATTACCTAAATTTATTATTCTTCAACCATATGATTTTTTTTTAATAACAAATCCTAACATAATTAGTCCTAAACCACCTACAACATATAGTGCTACTGGAGCTGTTCCTGTTTGTGGTAATGTATCGGTTTCTGCTGTAGCTGTAGTTTCAGCTGTATCAGATGTTGCTGCAGCCGTTGAATCATCTGTTGTTGTTTCTTCTTTTACTTCTGCAGTAGCAGCTTCTCCACCCACTTGAAAAACTACATTTCCATCTGCATCTTTAAATACTACACTTTCAACAGATGCAGCACCAGCATTTTTATATCCAGTTTTTATCCAAATCTCATTATATGTATTCTCAGCTTTAAATTGTCCGGTGATATCATAGGTATATACACCATCTACTCTTTGTTCATCAGGGAATTGATTCCAAACACCATCACTATTTGCTATAAACTGTGGTTGAAAATAATCTGTTTCTACAGCATAATCAACATCAACGGTAGCAATTTTTGAAGCAGTGGCAGAGTCAATACCTTCATCTTGCAACTTAATAATCAATG
>JARBTX010000027.1 GCA_029239975.1 Anaerocolumna sp. | reverse complement strand
GTTCGTCTAAAAGTAATAACTTAGGATTATGCAAGGTAGCCATTAAAAGTGTAAGTGCCTGTCTTTGACCACCAGATAATAAACCGACTTTGGCAGTCAATCTACTTTCTAGGCCTAAATCTAACATTTTAAGAGTTTCAACATATTTTTCTTTTTCCGCTTTTGTAATTCCCCAGCTTAAGGTTCTTCTTTTTCCCCTTCTATAAGCCAAAGCAAGATTTTCTTCAATCTCCATATCAGCCGCTGTGCCCATCATTGGATCTTGGAATACTCGGCCAAGGTATTTTGCTCTCATATATTCAGGCATTTTGGTTATATCAACACCATCTAAAACGATGGAACCGGTATCTGCAAAATGTACTCCTGCTATCATATTTAACATAGTGGATTTGCCTGCACCATTACCCCCGATGATAGATACAAAATCACCAGGATGAAGTTCTAAATTCAAACCATTTAACACTCGTTTCTCATTGATAGTATTTGCATTAAAGGTTTTATATACATTAGTGATTGTTAACATTAGGATTCCTCCTTTTTAAACTTTTAAAGATTTTGAATAATGGAGCTATTTTATTGAAAAAAGGTTCATATTTATGCTTTAGGATAGGGAACGAAAGTGCAAATGCTACTAGGAATGCTGTAAGTAGTTTTAAATCATTTGTATTTAGCCCCATTTGTAAAACTACAGCTATGATAACTCTATAAATTACAGAACCAACTATGATAGCTATTAATTTATGAGCAAAACTTCTTCTCCTATGAAAAATTACTTCACCAATAACAATGGATGCAAGGCCAATAACTATGGCACCTACACCCATACTAACATCTGCATACCCTTGGGTTTGGGCGACTAGTGCACCGGATAATGCAATTAGACCATTACCTAAAACTAAACCAAGAATTTTCATTTTATCAGTGTTAGCACCTTGTGCTCTAACCATAGCTTCATTATTACCGGTTGCACGAATGGCACAACCTATTTCAGTTCCAAAAAACCAGTATAAAAAGGCTACTACTAAAGCACAAAAGATAATTCCCACTGTAATCGACACAATCAGATTAAGAGATGAATCCTTAATCCCCATGGCTTTAGCCGTTGGTAGCCAACCTTTGATAACTGAAATAATTGTATTTTGTCCAAGTAAGGATGTATTTGCTTGGCCCATAATTCTTAAATTCATGGAATATAAGGCAATCATAGTAAGAATACCAGATAGAATAGCTGGAATCTGTAATTTCGTATGTAACCATCCAGTAATTGCGCCTGCTATCATACCTGCGAAAATTGCTATAATTAAGCTAAGAAAAGGATTTAGACCAACCCCAACAATTAATATAGCACTTACACTTCCGCCTAATGCAAAGCTACCTTCACTTGTCATATCTGCAAAATTTAAAATACGGAATGCAATATATACACCTACTGCTAATATAGCCCAAAAAAGGCCTTGTGACAAAGCACCTAATGATGCTAATAATAAACTCATAAAAATACCAATCCTTCCCACTTTACCCTTAAATGAAAAAAGACTTTGCAACACAAAATCTTTTTTCATTCTAAATTATGTTTTTTCTTATTCAGTTACTAAATCATCCGGTATTGTAATTCCAAGTTGAGCAGCAACATCTTTATTTATTGTTAATTCACAATCTTCTGCTTTTAAGTATTCAATTGGCATATCAGCTGTCTTAGCAGTACCTTCAATAATCTTAACTGCTTGCTTTCCTGTTAATTTACCAAGTTCATAGTAATCAATTCCGTAGGTTGCTAAACCACCTGCATCAACCATACCTTTTTCACCACAGATAACAGGTATGCCATTGGCATTGGCTACAGCAGAAACTGTAGGCATTGCTTTTGCGATTACGTTATCGGTTGGAGCATAGATTGCATCCACTTTACCAATTAAAGATTCTACCACTTGTTGAATTTCATTGGTATTTGATACTGTAGTCTCCTGTGTTTCAATTCCGTAAGTAGCAGCTGCTTCAATTGCCATATCAGCTTGTATTTTAGAATTTACTTCACTGGAACAGTAAAGAATTGCAACTTTTTTAGCATCTGGTAGTAATTTATGTAATAATTCCATTTGTTCTTTTACTGGTGTTAAGTCCGATGTACCAGATACATTACCACCAGGTGCTTCATTGGATGCTACTAATCCTGCACCAGCTGGATCTGTTACTGCTGTAACTAAAATTGGTATATCCTTTGTAGCATTGGCAACTGCTTGCCCTGAAGGTGTTGCGATTGCAAGAATTAAATCATTGTTATCATTTACCAACTTAGTTGCGATTGTATTTGCATTGGATTGATCTCCTTGCGCATTTTGGAAATCGATCTTAATTTTTTCACCATCTACATATCCTGCTTCTGCAAGTGCATCAACAAATCCCTTGTAAGATGCATCTAATGCCGCATGTTCTACTAATTGGTTAACACCAATTCGAAATACATCATCTTTTTTACTGCAACCGGCCAATGATGCACTAGTTAATGCAGTTATTAATAATACAGATAAAACTTTTTTCATCTTTCTCATAAAAACCCTCCTTATACTAATAAAACTAATCACCTTTTTATCTAATTGCATTAATGCATAAATACATTAATACGCAATTGCTTTATAGCTTTAAAGCGTAACGCTTTTAATGGTTAAAGTCTACACTGCTTTTTTATCTTTGTCAATTGTTTTTTACATGGGAAGTAATGGAGTTTCAAATTGACTTCTTGTATTTTATGGATATAATAAATAATATTAATCATTATATATCTATATATAGAGAAAAGAGGATTCACATGACAGAAGAAATTAATAATCTAAATACAGACTTCAAAGAATTATTTGTAGAGAATAAACTTGATGAACTAACTGATCGTTTGGATCAAACAGACGAAGCAATTGTACTTGAAATTACAGAATTTAATTTTGAAATAATTAAAAAATATTTTGAAACTGAAAAGTTTAACCTATTGATGCAATATATTAGATTTGTTGCTTTTTCTAGCTTTATGTGTGAGTATTCCGCAAAGAGAAACCTTGTAAATGCAGAAGTATTTGACTCAATGATGTATGTATTTAACGGAATATATAATATGATACAAGAGAATAAACAACAATCATAATAAATAAAGCTATAGAAAATAAAAATCTTAGATTCTTATCTTCTATAGCTTTACTTATATATTAAATTTTGATAGTCCCTATTTGACCTTGTTATTAAAAATATTTAACATAATATTCGTTGGAAATAATCGTTGATCAAAGCAAATAAAAAGGGATAAGACACCTTCAAATAGACCAATAACTAAATATATGATATGTAATGCAACTATATCATTTAGCATGATACATTGGATAATAATCCAAAATACCAAAGCAGCACTAAATACACCACTTATATAACCTTGAAACTTGAATTTAAGTTTTAAAGTTATAGCACTTATAATATTTCCTATTCCAATTACGGAAAACAACAAAACTCCTGGAATTAGAAAATTATCAAATGGTGAATTTTTTAATGTATCTGTTGGAATTCCCATTGGACTGTTTGGATTAAGAATTGCTGCAGCTCCACCAAATAAAGCACCTATCCCAACAAATAAATGTAATATAAATAATAAACGATACACTTTCTTCATTTTAAATCTTCCTTCCTAACTAAAAATTCAAGCTTTCTATCTGTTATATACCCATTATATAACTTAACTTTATTAAATTCCACTTTTTAACATCCATTTTTTATATTTTTCTTATGATTGATATAAATATATCATTTTAATCATTTATTGAATTTATATAACTTTTTAAAAAACCAAAAGAAGTTTTTATGAAAAACAGAGAGATAGCTATTTTTATAAGATAATACAAAATAAATTAATTATATATAATATTCTACATCAAAATAGATTATATAGAAAATTGACAATCTTACAATTCTTCCCTATGATGGTAGTTAGATTTTATTTTTGCTATGCAATTATTTTGCTGACGTTTCGTTCAGCATTTTTGCAGAATGGAGGATATAAATGTTACATCATAAGTTTAATAGGGGTTGGCCTTGTAAGAAAGCTTTGACTCTTACTTGTACCTTGATAACCATAAGTCAAATACTTACTGGCTGTGGTATACTTCCAGAGAAAGAAGAGCTTAAGTTATCTCCGATTTTGAATGAAGTAGAATCACAAGATTATAATTTTGTTTATGTAGAACAAGGTGACATTGTATTAAAAGAAACAATTTATTGTACCTATTCACAGTTAAATGAGGAAAGCCTTAGTTTTCCTTTCACAGGTAAAACTATTAAAAACGTTTATTATAGTACTGGGGACACTGTAAAAAAAGGAGATCTTTTGGCTGAATTAGACTTAGGTTCTACCGAAAGTGATATTAAAAATCTAGAATATTCCATAGGTAAAACAAATCTCTTATTATCACAGACAAAAGAACTGATGTCATTAGATATCAAAAAGCAACAAATTATAGCAAAAGATACACTTCTATCAGTTGCTGAAACAACGAAAGCCGTGCAGGCAGTAAAAAATCAATATCAACAAACAATTAACTCCTTTGAAGATTCTTTATATATTAATAATATGAAACTAGAAGC
The DNA here is from genome assembly GCA_029239975.1 of Anaerocolumna sp. GTDB lineage: Bacteria > Bacillota > Clostridia > Lachnospirales > Lachnospiraceae > Anaerocolumna. Next base: position 40,228 of record JARBTX010000027.1, on the reverse strand, counting down.
ATTGAAAGAAAAGTGCAAATCTTATCGCTTGTATGCAAACATGGATGGAACCCTTTCTTACGTTAAAAAAAATCTTGAAGGCAGTCAAACAACGAAAGATGACGTTTTATTTACAATTATAGATAATTCCACAGGTGCATTTAAAGCTGAAACAGAATTTGCAGATAAATTTATCGAAGGTGAAGAAACTATCGTAACGAAAAGTAATATGAAATATCCTGTTAAAGTCGTACATTCTAAAAATGAGACGAATGTAATTTATTTTGAATTAATAACTCCTGATTTACAATTAGATATCGGTAATAATGGATATGTTGATTTAATTCTAGATGAAAGATTGGATACACTTTATCTTCCAAGTTCTGTAATATATAAAATGAATGATTCTTATTATGTATATTATATAGATGAAACTGGAGTACAAAATATAAAAACAGTTGAAATAGGTATCGAAAGTGATGGTAAAGTTGAAATTCTTAGTGGGTTAAACTATAACGATACTGTTATCAAGAAAAAATAAACTAAGTGTTAAAATCATTCTATCTTAATAGATTTAAGTTAATGCAAAAAATAATCACAATGGATATTTAATATCAATTGCAAATATTTATGCTGAAGCTGTATTATTCGGCATTTTGGCAGAATGGAGTTTTTATGAAGAAATTATACATTACGATAATACTAATTAGTGTTATCCTAACAGGATGCAAAACTACACCTACTACTACAACTACTCCAGAACTACTGGAACCTGTAAGTGTAAATATAGACACAGCTACTGTTAAAAAAGGTGATATCTATGAAACTACAGTATATAATGCAGAAGTGATTCCTTATACTAATGATTTAAGTTTTCAGATATCTGGTAATATAAGCGAAGTTCTTATAGCATTAGGTGATAGTGTGAAAAAAGGGCAGGTACTTGCTACCTTGGACGAAAGTGATTTATTAGATGAAGTTAAATCACTAGAAGAAACAAAGGATAATATGTTAAAAACGAATCAGTATAATAATACAATCCTGGAATATGACCTTGAAATTTTAAAAATAGAACTAAAACAATTAAAAGAAACATTAGATCTTACTACAGATGAATTAGAAAAAAAGAATTTAAAGTTATCAATTGATATAAAATCAGCGGATATTAATATAGCAGAATTAAAATTAAAACAAGCAAAAGAATTACAAGAATATGAATTAAATAATATTAACCAATCACTTAAAGAGCGAAAAGAAAAAACTGGCCAAAATAAGATAATAGCACCTTTTGATGGCTCCATAGCTTACATAGGGGATGAAAATAAATTTGTTCCTGCTGAAAGTACCTTTATTACCATAACAGATCCTTCAAAAACAATGGTAAAAAGTGATTATATTAGCAATAGTGAGTTACATCTTTCAAATAAATATTATGCCTTGATTCATGGTAAAGAATATTCACTAGAAAACATACCAACTGATTTAGAAGAATATTATAAAATCGTACTTGCTGGTGGAACCCCTAAAACTAAATTCAATATAACTAACTCAGATGAAGCTGTTCAATTTGGAGATTTTGCATCTATTTGTGTCATAAGTAATTTTATTAAGGATACATTAGTAATTCCTATTGATTCCATTTATTCTGATAATGTTTCGAAATACGTCTATATTATGAACGGAAATTCTAGAGTGCGTACGGATGTAACAGTCGGAGTTTCGACAAGTTCTTTAGCCGAAATAACCAATGGACTTAAGGAAGGAGATAATGTGTATGTTAAAAATTAAATACTACTTTTTACTCTCCTGTCTTATAGTTGGTTTATCTGGATGTAGTAATGAAAATAAAAAATCAGAAGATTTAAATAAAGAAACTTTATTAACTTCAAATGAATCACCCTATGAAACTGGAGTTGTAACAATGGGTGATTTTACAAAAGATATTTTTTGTAGTGGTAAACCGTTTTATCCAAATAAAAAAACTCTGTCTTTTAAAATAGAAGGTGCAGAAGTAATTTTTGATAAATTTTTAGTAGAGACGAATCAAGAAGTAACCAAAGGTACTCCTATTGCATCCTTTCAGATTGTTTATGATAAGGTTGCCTTGGCAGAAAGAGAATTAAAATTAACAAGGGCGAAAGAGACTTTCTCAGCAACTCTTTTACAAAAAGAAACAGAAATTCTTAATGCAGAAAGTAATCTTAAATCAATGCCTGACGGATTTGATAAAGACATTAGTACCTTAAAATTTAAAAAGCAAAAAATGGATTATGAAAGTTATAAATTATCAACAAGGACATCATTAGACAATCAAGAAAAAGAACTACAAGAATACAAAGAAAGCTTAACGAAAACAGAATTATTAGCACCTGTGGATGGTGTCATTGATGAACTTGAAAATATAAAAGAAGGTACTACAATATACCCAGATTGGGTGTTAGGAACCATGTATACCAAAGATCATATTTTAATAGAAGCCTTTGATGACTCTGGTTATTTAAAATATAACATGGATGTCATTGTTGAATTTAAAGGATTAAGTGATTCTACATCTCTTGAAGGTAAAGTAATATCTGCTCCAAATATTTTAACAAATGGAGCAATGGCAGGAACAGCTTACATTGAACTAAACGATGTACCAAAAGATTTACTTTGGGGTGGAAAAATAACTGTATTTGCCAAACCAGTTCAAATGGAACATGTACTATTAGTAAAATCTTCTGCTGTTTCCTTTGGTGAAAAAGGGCCATTTGTATATATATTAGAAAATGGAAGCTTACATAAACGAAACTTTACACCGGGTGGTAATAATGCAGAGTACTACTGGGTTGTACAAGGGCTTTTAGAGGGTCAAACCATAGTAACCAAATACTAAAAACATAAGCAATTGTGAACCAATAAAATATATCGAGTTGCTAATACAGTATATACAAATTTATTTCTAGCTTCAGTTGCCCTAAGGGACAAGATTCAGCTAAAAACACGTATATACTGTATTAGCAATAAAGACATGTTTGATGTTTGCAATTACCTAATATACTTAAAACATCAAAAAAGGCAAGAAAGGTTTGGTAGAATCATGTTTCGTTTTATGTTACAAAAGTTACTACATAAAAAGTGGATGTTTATTAGCTTACTTATTGGTAATATTTTATTAATTGCAATTACAAGCAGTAATCCCATGTATAAAAATGCTTCACTACAAAGAATGTTAACAGACGATTTTGTTAAATACTTAGAAGAAAAAAATGATTATCCTAGTACGTTGTTTTTAAAAGCTAATATGGATAAAACAAACGGTGTTCAAAATTATAAGATAATGAAACAGAAAGCAGAATCGATTGCTAATACACTTGGGGTTCCTGAAATAGCTAGAATATCTCATTATTACATACAAGATACAAAAGCGAAGTCTCTAATGGGTAGGGCGGACAAGAAAGATTCCCAATCTCTTAGACCTGGGTACATGTCTGATTTAGAAAAACACATTACTATCGTTTCTGGTAGCATGTATTCTGATCAAATAACAAATGATGGATTCATCGAGGCAATTGTTAGTAAAGAAGCTTTTCATGAGTTAAATTTAATTGTTGGTGAAGAATTCGAATTTGATCATTTAACCGATCAATCCGGTAATCCTATTAAACTACGTATTACTGGTGTATTTGATAGTAGCAATCGAGCAGATAATTATTGGATAAATAGTCCAAATAGCTATACTGGTGATTGTTTTATATCAGAAAATGTATTTACTGATAATTTTCTTAACTTAGAAAACCAAAGATATAACATGATGGTAAAGTGGTTCGTTCTTCTTGATTATACATCAATCACACCTAGTCAAGTGGATAACCTGTTGGATAATACCACTAAAATAATTGAAACATCAAAGACATTTACATCTTCTATTGATTCCAATTATACCGATATCTTAAAATCCTATCATTTAAATGAAAAGAAAATAATTGCTACCTTAATGATTTTACAAGTTCCCGTATTGGTTTTACTTTGTTCCTTTATCTTTATGATATCAAGCCAAATGCTAGATATGGAACAAAATGAAATTGCTATGTTAAAAAGCCGTGGCTCTGGCAAAGGACAAATATTATTCATTTACATGATTCAATCCATATTTGTAGCATGCATTAGTATAATAATAGGACTACCCTTGGGTGCCTTTTTATGTAAAGCTCTAGGTTCAACTAGTGCATTTCTTGAATTTATACAAAGAAGAGCTTTAAAAGTTGCTATCACACCTGAAGTTATGTTTTACGCTGTTGCTGCTGCTATTGTATCTATTAGTGTAATGGTTTTACCGGTATTTAGACATGCCAATGTTACAATTGTTAATTATAAGCAAAAGAAAAACAGAAAAAGCAAAAGCCTTTGGAAACGAATTTATCTAGACTTTGTTATTTTAGGAATTTCGTTATACGGATTATATAATTTTACTGAGCAAAAGGATTTATTAACAGCAAAAGTTTTAACAGGAAATCCACTGGATCCTTTTCTCTATTTAAGTTCATCCCTTTTCATTGTTGGTGCAAGTTTAGTGGCTTTACGAATACAACCAATATTGGTTAAACTAATATATTGGATTGGCAAAAAAAGATGGAAACCTGCTGCTTATGCATCATTTCTTCAAATTATACGTACAGGAAGTAAACAAAGTTTTATAATGGTATTCTTAATGTTTACCATTGCATTAGGAATTTTTAATTCCACAGTAGCTAGAACCATTTTATCAAATGCAGATGCCAACATTAAATATGAAACTGGTGCAGATATCGTAGTACAAGAAGTATGGTCAAGTAATGAAGCTTTATTACAATTTGATCCATTCTTAGAACTGATGTATAAGGAGCCTGACTTTGGCAAATATGAGAACCTAAAAGGCGTTGAAGCTGTGGCTAAAGTAAGAGTAGCAAATGATGTGGAAACCACGGCTGGTAAAGAAAAAGTCAAAGTAAAGTTAATGGGAATTGAAACAAAAGATTTTGGAAAAACAAGCTGGTTTAAAGATGGTTTATTACCAATGCATTATTATGAATATCTAAATTCCATTGCTGGTAATTCTGATGCTGTATTAGTTTCAAGTAACTTTCGTGATAAATTCCAGTTCAAAATTGGAGATATTATTACTTATCGAAATAAAGAAAGAAAAAATATTTCTGGTGTAATCTATGGATTTGTTGATTTTTGGCCTACCTATGAACCAACCACTACTACCGTAACTGACGCTGGTAATGTTGAAGTTAAAGATAATTATTTAATTGTTACACATTTATCTTTATTACAGGAAAATTGGGGGTTAAGACCATATCAAGTTTGGATAAATGCCAAAGATTCTACTGACTTTATTTATGATTTTGCAAAAGTTAATAATACATCATTTAGTTTATTTGAAGATGTGTCAGATAAGTTAATTGAAGTAAGAAACGATACCATGTTCCAAGGTACAAATGGTATTTTGACCATGAGCTTTATTATCGTATTGATTTTAAGTTGTGCTGGCTTTTTGATATATTGGATATTATCCATACGTTCAAGAGAATTGTTATTTGGAGTATTTCGTGCAATGGGTATGAGTAAAAAAGAAGTGATACAAATGCTAATCAACGAACAGATATTTAGTACTGGACTATCAATTTTAATGGGTGCTCTTATTGGAACCTTATCCGCAAAATTCTTTGTACCATTAATACAAATTGCATACGCTTCAACAACACAATTCATTCCACTTGAATTAATTACGGAGCAAAGTGATATGATTCGCTTATTTACTATTATTGCAGGCGTATTTATCCTATGTATGATAATTTTAAGAAGTATTATTTCTAAAATTAAAATATCACAAGCATTAAAATTAGGGGAGGATTAAGATGAATACAAAATATATATTAAAAACAAATCATGTAAAACGCTTCTTCCCTATAGCTGGTGGAGAAAACTTTTATGCATTAAAAGACATATCCATTAAAATACCTGAAGGTTCTATGACTATTCTTCGTGGTCGTTCTGGTTCTGGTAAAACAACACTTATGAACATACTTGGTGCACTTGACAAACCAAATGAAGGCGAAGTATTTTTTGATGATCAAAATATCGTAACCATGAACGAAAAACAGAGAGAAATCATTCGTAGAAATTCCATTGGATTTGTATTTCAATCTGTTTCATTGATTCCCATGATGACAGCATATGAAAATGTTGAATACGCACTCCGCTTAGCTGGAATTAAGGAAAACAGAAAAAAGAGAACGGAAGAATGTCTCAAATTGGTAGGACTCACCCAAAGAATGCATCATATGCCTCAAGAATTATCTGGTGGTGAACAACAAAGGGTAGCTATTGCAAGAGCCATTGCACATAAACCAAAGGTTATCTTTGCAGATGAACCTACTGCTGAGCTGGATTCTAATACAGGACTTCAGATAATAAAAATTTTCAAAGATTTAATCATGGCAGAAGGAGTTACAATTGTTATGACCACACATGATGTAAGTATAATGGGCGCAGGTGATGTGGTATATGAACTGGGGGATGGTGAGATAATCAATGGAAATGAATAATACCGATAACAACATGGTCGTTTGTGATAATCTAGTAAAAATATATAAAACAAAAGATATTGAAGTATTAGCATTACAGGGATTGGAATTAACCATAAAAGCAGGGGAATTAACAGCAATTATCGGTACCAGCGGCAGCGGTAAATCAACTTTTTTAAATATGATAGGTGGGCTGGATAGACCTTCTGCTGGTAAATTATATGTAGATGGTAAGGATTTATTTAAACTAAATGAAAAAGAATTAGTAGAATACAAACGAAGCACCGTTGGTTTTGTATGGCAAAATAATGCTAGAAACTTATTCCCTTACCTAACTTCCTTGGAAAATGTTATGACACCAATGCTATTCACGAAAGAAAAAGAAAAAAGAGAAAGAGCTTTACAACTTTTAGACCTTGTTGGTATGAGTCATAAAAAAAATAGCAGATTAAATCAGATGTCTGGTGGTGAACAACAAAGAATCGCCATCGCCATCGCGCTTTCTAATAATCCAAAATTATTGCTAGCAGATGAACCCACTGGTTCCGTAGACAGTAAAACTGCAGATTATTTATTAAATATCTTTCGTAAATTAAACGAAGAACTAGGTTTAACAATTATTATTGTTACTCATGATAATAGCTTATCCAAAAAAGTAAATCGTGTTGTTGCATTACGAGATGGAAAAACTAGTAGTGAACGAATTATGAAAACCGATTACATATCTAGATTAAAGGATATTAACATTGATTGGTTAGAAGAAGAAACACAAGAAGAATATGCCGTATTGGACAAATCAGGCCGCATCCAAATACCAAGAGATATTCTTAATGCTCTTGAAATGGATGGTAATAAAGTAAAATTAGAACTTGTGGATGGTAAGATTATTATAGAAAAACCGTAATACATATTTGTAAGTAAGGCATCGATTCCTATGGAAATGGTGCCTTACTTATTGCTCATAACTAATTAACCGATAGTTAATTTTTTATTCTATTAATTAATAACTGTTCAATTGAACAAATCAATATTATTGGATAGAATGTATTTAGAGAGAGATTTATTAGTTAGAATTAGCGTGTCTCCTTTGGTAATTGTGAAATACAATTGATAATGGAATTAATCCTAACGTTCTACAAATTATTTCGCTTCATTTGCCATTACAAGTAATATTTAATTAAACTTGTATTAATTTCATGGTTACTATTCTAAAATTAGAAGTTTCGCTAATACTTATAAATTCCAAATATTAAGTGAGGTGTTAATAATGCCATTAAATATGATTATTCGAGAAAAAAGAAAAGAAATCGGTTTGACTCAAGAACAAATAGCAGAATATCTTGGTGTATCAACACCTGCAGTTAATAAGTGGGAAAAGGGCATTACTTACCCTGACATTGCTTTATTACCCCCGCTTGCACGCTTACTTAAAGTTGATTTGAATACTCTGCTTTGTTTTAATGAAGGGCTAACAGAACAAGAGATAAGCCAGTTTAGTAAAGATGTTATAACTACCATTCGAAATAGTTGTTTTTCTGATGGGTTTCATATGGCTATGAAAAAAATACAAGATTATCCAAACTGTTATGAGCTGATTCATACAGCTGCATTATTACTAGATGGCGCTCTCCTTTTATATGGAGCTAATATAACTAATAAAGAATCTTATGAAACAGAAATTATAACCTTGTATGAACGTGTTATTAAAAGTAACGATGAACAAGTTCGAAATAAAGCAATCTACATGTTAGTCTCCAAATACATGGGACGTATGGAATATGATAGAGCACAGGAAATGTTAGATTTATTACCAGATAGAACTGCCCTAGATAAAAAACAGCTCCAATCAAATCTAATGATAAACCAAGGTAAATTTAGTGAAGCAGCTGAACTTTTAGAGCGTAAATTATTAATGGGAGTAAGCGAGATTCAAAACATACTGATGAGTTTAACTGAAATCGAGCTAAAAGAAGGAAACATTCAAAATGCTACTTACCTTGCTGACACTTCTAGACAACTCACTACTTTATTCCAGCTTTGGGACATTAATTCTTTTATTGCACCGCTCCAAGTTGCGCTCGCAAGAAAGGATGTTGAAACTAGTATTTCATTATTAAAATCTATTCTATCTGCTGCAATTACACCCTGGGAAATGAATAAATCCACACTTTATCATCATATCGCAGTAAAAGGAAATCAAGAAAACCTAGGCAAACAAATACTCCCAGCTCTAATATCCGAAGTTGAAAATCCTAAGTATGAATTTCTTCATTCCAAGGAAGAATTTAAAGAATTGATTAAACAGTATCGCGCTATTTGTTAATTTATAATAATATCTCCTTAACTAAAATTATCCATACTTTATTTATATATCATAAGAGCACAATCCTATCAAGTTATAAAAATTACAGCGTTTGGTATTTCCAAACGCTGCAAAGGAAGGTTAACAAAATTTTTGTTGTAAGCTTATTCATAAAGTAAATTATAGTTAATCAAATATGATAATATCTTATATAGTAACGAATATATTAGATAAATATGTTAATTAATATAAATGGTCATTTCTTAGTTTCAATTATTATTTGTAATAAAATCATAATGCTTTTCTATAAATTCTTTTTATATCTTCTAAGCTAAATTCCTTAGGATGATTTTTCATACTAGGAGTTGAAACTTTAATACAGTTATGCGCCATCCAAGTAATATCTTCCTCTTTTACTCCCATTTGGCTTAATGAAGTTTCTAATTCCAGATTATGAATCATTCTATTGATATTATTAATTAAGTCATATTCATCCATACCACCAAGAATTCTTGAAATTTCTCTATATTCATATGGTGCAAAATCCATAGATTCTTCTATTATTACTGGAGTTAATGCAGCTAATCCATTACCATGTATGATATCTCTTAACCCACTAATGGGATGTTCCATTCCATGTGGTGCTGTAACTCCTGCTGCATGAATTACCATCCCACCTATTGTACTAGCTAATGTAATCTTTTCCCATAAATTATAATTTCCCTTATCTTTATGCGAATCCTGATATAACGGAATTAATGATTCCGATACTAGACGAATCCCTTCTAAGGCAAGTGCCTTTGATAATGGAGTTGATATCTTTGAAAGGTAGGCTTCCATGTTATGGCATAAGGCATCAAAACCCACGGATGCTAAGATACCTTTTGGTAATGTCATCATTAAATCTGGGTCTATTAGTGAACATTTTGCAATAATAGTATTACATCTAAGAGATTTTTTGTCTCCAGTCTCAGGATTAGTAAGTACTGCAAAACCGTTTCCTTCACTCCCTGTGCCACAGGTAGTTGGTATCAACAAAATAGGGAGTGCTTTATCACTTTGTTTCAAACCAAATATATATTCTGAGATATCACCACCATTTATTACCTGAAATGCAATGGCTTTTGCTACATCTAAGCTACTACCCCCACCAAGTCCAATAATAACATCACAGGAGTGTAACCTTGCAATTTCAGCACCTTCATAAACTGTGGTAGTTAATGGGTTCTGAGTTACTTTATCAAAGATAACACTTGGTATTCCTGATTCATTTAAATACCTAATTGTTCTATCGAGTAATCCTGACTTTTTTGTACTTGAGCCTCCAGTTACGATAAGTGCTTTCTTACCGTACTTTGCTGCCTGAACTCCTACTTCTTTACTTACGCCTCTTCCAAACATAAGATTCACCGGCAGATTAAAATTAAAATTCACTATATCTCCTCTTTTCTTTTAGAATAATAAGAAGAACTAAATTAATGTTAAATTATTTTTTGATATATCATATTGAAATAAATAGAAATATAGGTACCCTTATTGTAATGGATGAGCTTTATATATATGAAATATAGTCTCTTACTTTAGTGAAGTAAACGCTTCATCCAATACATCTAAAACATATCCTAACTGTTCATCACGAATTACTAAAGGTGGTAGAAATCTGATACAGTTACTAAAAATTCCTGCACTAATTAGTATTACACCTTTCTTAAGACAATAGGATAAAACCTTACCAACATCGTCCTTATTTGGTTCTTTAGTTCTTTTATCTTTCACAAGCTCTAAAGCAATCATAGCACCTTGGCCTCTTACATCCCCTATCACAGAATACTTCTCTTTTAATTCAAATAACCGTGGCATCATAATATCTGCAATATGAAGTGCTTTACCTGAATAATCATCATTTACCATCTTCTCTATAACAACTCTGGCTGCTGCCAACGAAACTGGATTCCCCGAGAATGTTCCACCCAGCCCCCCTGACATCGCAGCATCCATCATTTCAGCCCTGCCTACGACTGCGCTAAGTGGAAATCCTGCTGCTAGGGATTTTGACATAGTTATTAGGTCTGGTGTAACACATGAATTTTCACAACAGAAAAACTTACCAGTACGACAGAACCCAGCTTGAATTTCATCCACCACGAACACTATATTATTCTCATTACAGATTTCTTGAAGTCTTTTTAGATATCCTTTTGGTGGAACGATAAATCCACCTTCTCCTTGTAAAGGTTCCACAATAAGACAGGCTACCATATCTGGATTTAGTTCACCTTTTAATAAGGTCTCAAATTTATTAGCACACATTAGACCAAATTCTCCTTCTGATAAATTGCCTTCATATCGGTAATAATAAGGAGAAGGAATCTTATAGGTGTCAGAACAATAAGGTGCAAACCCATCTTTATATGGTTTTACTTTACTAGTTATGGTCATAGCCATATAGGTTCTTCCATGAAAGGCACATTCTAGAGATACTACCATCGGCTTTTTTGTATATTTTCTTGATATCTTAATTGCATTTTCTACTGCTTCTGCACCAGAGTTAGCAAACATTACTTTTTTATTAAAATCACCAGGTGTTAACTTTACTAATTGTTCTGCTACTTTAACATAAGATTCATACATAACTACATTAAAAGATGTATGAGTGAATTTATCTAATTGCCCTTTCACAGCGTCTATAACACCTTCGTCACCATGACCAATATTCATAACACCAATTCCTGAAGCCATATCAATAAATGTGTTGCCATCCACATCTTTTATGAATGCACCTTTGGCTTCTTCTACAAATATTGGTGTGCTATAGCTAACCCCATTTGCGATGACATCGAATCTTCTATCCAGCAGAGCCTTTGATTTTGGTCCTGGTATATCTGTGACTATATTTACTTGTGTCTCCTTCATCTGATACCTCCCATTATCTTTCCTCGTACCAACCTAATTTTCCGGGTGCTAGATTGATATTTACCTGCTTGATTTCTTGGTATTCTTCTAATCCATGAATTCCTAATTCTCTACCGTAACCACTCATTTTATAACCACCCCAAGGTGCTTCGTTAAAGGTTGGATTATAACAATTAACCCAAGTAATTCCTGCTCTTATCTCTTTTACCACACGTAAAGCTCTCGCTCCATCGGTAGTAAATACTGCACCTGCAAGACCATAGATGGTATCATTGGCAAGTTCCACTGCCTCTTCTTCTGTCTTAAAGGTTTGTATGGTTACAACTGGACCAAATACTTCTTCTTTCACAATCGTCATATCTGATGTGCAGTTATCAAAAATAGTTGGTCTTACAAAATAACCTTTAGCGCATTCCCCTTCTGTATAACGATAACCGCCACAAACACAGGTTGCACCTTCTGCTTTTGCTATCTCTATGTAGTTTAATACTGTATTCATATGTTCTTCTGATACTAACGGCCCCATATCAGGGTTATTTAATCCATTTCCTAAGGTCATTGCATTAGCTCTACTAGAAAGCCTTTCTATAAATTTATCTTTGACACTTTCTTCTATTATAATTCTAGATCCAGCAGAACAAACTTCACCTTGATTAAAGAAGATTCCAACCATTGCCCATTCCACTGCACCTTCTAAATCTGCATCTGCAAAGATTACATTTGGTGATTTGCCTCCTAATTCTAGCCCTACTTTTTTCAGATTTCCGATTGCGGCTTTAGCGATTTCCCTACCAACTTCGGTACTTCCAGTAAAGGTAACCATATCCACATCAAAATTTTCTGCAATTTCTTGACCAACTGTTCCACCAGAACCCATAACAAGATTAACGCATCCTTTTGGTAACCCTACGTGATCCAAAATTTCAAATAATAGAATAGATGATAATGGCGTAATCGAACTAGGTTTAAAAACGATAGAATTACCAGCAGCTAATGCAGGTGCAATCTTCCATACTGCCATAAGCAATGGGTAGTTCCAGGGAGTAATCTGTCCACATACCCCCACTGGTTCGTGTATCGTATAGGAATGCATCGGTCCAAACGCATCGTTAACATCATAAATGCCACCATAAGGTGCTTTTATCATTCCCGCATAATACCGAAAACAATGAATGGCATCATCTACATCACCTTCTGCTTCTCTTAATGGTTTTCCATTATCTAATGTATCCGTTCTAGCAAGTTCATTCCTTCTTTTATCCATTTCATCTGCTATTTGTAGAAGCACATCGGAACGCATCTGAGCACTTTTTCTTCTCCACTCACCAGTACCATAAAACGCCTCTTTTGCTGCTTTAATTGCAAGTTTTGCATCTTCTGCATTTCCTTCTGCTGTTTCTGCTATCACTTCTTCTGTTGCAGGATTGATTACTTTTCTTGTCTTACCAGAAAGTGCTGGAACCCACTCTCCATTTATATAATTCTTCCAAATCGCCATAGAATCCATCTCCTTACTATAAATTAAATTCTATAGGTAATTGCGAAACTCAAAGACTTCCTTATTTAGCATGCCATTGATACGTGTTTTCTAGCTGAATCTTGCCCGTAGGGCAACTGAAGCTAGAAAATTCGTATTAATGGTATGCTAAATTCTATAAACTAAAGAGTTTCGCAATTGCCTAAATTAAATTCTAATTTCGTATCATCCAAAGCTTCTTCTAATCTAGCTAACACTTGATCTATATCGTCATAGGTTATTACTGCTGCCGGTTCAAATCGAATACATTTAGAATTCACTAAGGTTCCTGCTGTCATTACTCTACGAGCAAACATTCCCTTTGCAACGGAATATCCAATATCACTGGTAACAAACTCTAACCCTATCATTAAACCAATACCCCTAACATCGGAAATCACAGTAGGGAATTTTTTTGCTAAGTCTTTCAGTCCTTTTAGTAGATATTCACCTTTTTCTGCACATTGTTTTGGAATGTCATGTTCAAGCATGTATTTTATAGTAGCAATAGCAGCGGAACAAGCTAGTGGATTACCACCAAAGGTCGGAGAACCAAGAAGCCATGGATTTTCAATTAATTGTTCTGTCCACATATGTGGTCTACAGATAATACCGGTAATCGGTAGTATTCCACCACCAAATGCTTTACCAAACGTTAGAATGTCTGGTGTTACGCCTTCTGCTTCACAACGAAACATAGTGCCAGTTCTACCCATTCCAGTTTGTATTTCATCAAAAATTAAAGCTACATGGTATTCATCACAAATTTCTCTAACTTCTTTTAAATAACCAGCTGGGGGAACAATAATTCCTGCCTCTCCTTGAATAGGCTCAAGAATTACTGCCGCTACGCTTTCTCCAACGGTATGAAGATTTTTAATTGCTTTTCTTAAATCGGTTGCATTCCCATATTCCACATGTTGAACTTGTTGTACCATTGGTGCATAAGGAACTCGGTAGGTTCCTTTACCACCCATGGATACTGCACCCATGGATTTTCCATGAAATGCTCCAACAGTTGAGATAAACCACTTTCCACCAGTTGCGATTCTGGCAAGTTTTAAAGCCATTTCAACTGCTTCTGCTCCACCATTGGTAAAGAAACACTTTTCTAAATCACCAGGTGTAATATCAGCTACCGCTTTTGCTAAATAACCTCTTAGCGGGTCTAATAATTCTTGAGAGTGTAAGGCTTGATGTTCTAATTGAGCTTTTACCGTATCAATAATTTCAGGATTTCTATGTCCACAAGTATAAATTCCAAAGCCACCTAAACAATCAATAAACTCTTCCCCGTATAATCCAGTACAATACGCCCCATAATCCTTCCACTCTACAACTGCAGCGTTAGTAGATACTGATTTTCTGTATTTTAACCAACCTGGGCTTACATACGTATCAAAATAAGAAACGGTTTCTTCCGTTATTTCTTTTTTTTCTGCATCTGTTAATTCATCACTATGAATAAATTTAATAACTTTTTCTAAGTCTTTGATTACATTCTCTTTCTTTGTCATATTATCCTCCAACTGCCGAAATACTGTTTTCTTAGCATCAGCACACTTATTATTTCGTAAACTCAGCCCAAATTTCACTGTAAGTATCCACTGTTTTACCTATGTTTTGCACATAAAACCCTTTTTTGATTTCATCTGCTGGAATACAGATTGCTTTATTATTTTTATAAGCATCATCCATTAAAGCCACTCCAGCTTTATTTGGGTTAAGATATGGAAATTCACTGGATATTTCTTTATTCACTTCTGCCTTTAATACATAATCAATAAACTTATATGCGTTCTCTGCATTCTTGGCTTCTTTTGTGATACATAAGTTATCTAAAAATAGATACATACCCTTTTTCGGAAATGCAATTTCAAGATTTTCATTTTCAGATAAAGCAAGGGCAGCTTCCCCACTCCACATTAAACCAACTGCAGTTTCTTCTGTGATCATAAGAGTCTTTGGTGAATCGCTGTCAAAACTTTTAATGTTTGGCTTTAACGTAAGCATTTTATCTTTTATCTCATTTAATTTTGTAGAATCTGTTTCATTAAAACTATAATCCATACTTAACGCCGTGATTCCAATGATGGATCTAAAATCGTCTAATACAACAATGGAATTCTCATAATCTGGTTTAAACAATTCATTGTAATCTGTAAAATCAGCTCCTTCTGGAACCATATTTTTATTATAGATAATTAACCCTGCACCACCCATATAAGGTATGGAGTGTTTATTGTCTTTATCATAGCTGGGATTTAAATAAGCTTCATCTAAATTTCCTAAGTTCGTAAGTTTGGATTTATCTAATTCCAATAACAAGTCTCTAGATATCATATTCTCAACCATATAATCACTAGGACATACAATGTCATATGCACCTTTATTACTTCCTTGTACTTTTGCAAGCATTTCTTCATTATTAGAATAGGTTTGCATCTCCACCTTAATTCCAGTTTCTTTCTCAAAGCCTTCGATGACAGAATCAGGAATATATTCTGTCCACATAAATAAATTTAAGGTTCCATTTTTATTTCCCCCACTACACCCTGATAAACCGAACGCAATAACTGTGCAAACCATTAAAAACACGATTGATTTCATTTTCTTCATACTTCTCGCTCCTTTTTTATTAGACTGTTTTCTTCTCTCTTTGTGTAAAAATTACAACAACAATTGTTACGATTAATACTAAAGTTGTTAATGCATATACATCTGGAGTTACCCCCGTTTTTGTTAGCTCCATAACCTTTAGTGGAAATGTGTTGCTACCAGGTCCAGTGGTAAAGAAACTTATAATAATATCATCAATGGATAAGGTAAAAGCTAAAAAAGCTCCGGATAACACACCTGGAAAAATAATTGGTAAGGTAACTGTAAAAAATGTCTTTCGTCTTCCTGCACCTAAATCCATTGCCGCTTCTTCCACAGAAGGATCAAAACCAGCTAATCTAGCATTTACAGTAAATACAACAAACGGTATACTAAATGTTGCATGTGCAATGATTAGTGTGGTTATTCCCATTGGTATATTTGATAGATTAAAGATTGCTAATAATGAAATACCAAGTACGATTTCTGGAATAACAACTGGAATATATAAAAGCATATCAATAATTGATTTTCCTCTAAATTTGTATTTATGCATACCATACGATGCTAGAGTTCCTATTACCGTTGCAATGATAGTACTAAAGAGTCCAACAAAAAGGGTATTACCATAAGCATGTAATAAGGAATCATTCTTAAATAATTTTAAGTACCAATCTGTTGTAAAACCTTCAAATACTATATTTCGTTTGGATCTATTAAAGGAAAAAAGAACAACTACTAATATTGGGAGATACAAAAATGCGTATATCATATAAGTATAAATCTTTGATATTACATTCCCTATTCGAACTTTCCTTATTTTCATTTATATCACCCCCAAATCGTCTATCTTCCCACCACTTTTCTTATAAACAGTTACAATTATGAGTATTAAGAAAATAAGTAACATAGAAAGTGAAGCACCTAATGGCCAATTATTTGCTGCTTTAAATTGATTCTCAATTAAGTTACCAATTAATTGAGATTTTCCGCCACCCATAATATCTGATACAAAGAAATAACCTAAACAAGGGATAAATATCATTATCGTTCCGGAAAATATTCCTGAGAAAGTAAGTGGCAATGTAACATGCAGGAACGTTTTTGTTTTATTTGCTCCCAAGTCTTTCGAAGCTTCTATTAAACTTTTGTCTAATTTATCAATGGAAGCAAAAAGTGGAAGAATCATGTATGGGATTAAGGTATACACCATACCGAGTAACACTGCTCCCCTTGTATAAAGAATCTCTATCGGTTGGTCAATAAGCCCAATCTGTAACAAAAAAGAGTTCAACATTCCAGTTTTACCAAGTAATGTCTTCCATCCATTTAAACGAATTAGAGAATTGGTCCAAAAGGGCACCATAAGCAAGATTATCATTAATGTCTTTTTTCTCTTTGCAGCTTTTGCCATTTCGTAAGCAAATGGATACCCAAGAACAATACATATTACTGTGGTTAGTAATGCGATAAAAAATGAATTCCTGTATATTTCTAAGTAAGTTGGATTTAACAAGTTCTTATAGTTATCAAGTGTAAAATGAAATACAACTTTATAACCGTCTGTTGATAAAAAGCTTAAGAATAAAACATAAAAAAGTGGAGCAGCAACTAATAAAAAAAGCCATATTGCAACCGGTGAAACCGTTGTTAATAACGGAACTACTTTGTTTCTTCTAACATAACTTGAATGACCATTTCCCATCTAAGCACCTCCTAGATATGCATTATCTATTACACTATGAATCTGGTGTGCTCTGGATTTCATAATCACCACGTCTTCTAATTTCCAATAGAGATAGATTGTTTCCCCGACTTTAGGTGAAACACTAACATCTAATCTACTAATCTTTACAATCTGCCCATTGGCGATAACAACATTACTCTTTATGATATTTCCTATATAAATTTGTTCCTTTACAACACCTACGATATGAAATCCATCAACTGGATTCTTAGCAAATAGTGTATTCTCTGGTCTAACACTAACATAAACAAATTCATTGTAGTAATACGTATTTGCTGGATTTAGTAATGCTTCTGCATTACCAACTTCAAAAGCAAGATTCACTACATTATCAATTACATCAACAACCGTAGCATCAAATATATTTGATTCGCCAATAAAATCTGCCACAAACTTGGTAGATGGTTTTTCATAAACTTCTTCTGGTGTACCTAATTGATCTAAATATCCTTTGTTCATAATTGCGATTCGATCACTCATGGTTAATGCTTCCTCTTGGTCGTGAGTAACATAAATAAAGGTTATTCCTAGTTGTTTTTGCAGATTTTTAAGCTCCATTTGCATTTCTTTACGAAGCTTTAAATCTAAGGCACCTAGTGGTTCATCTAACAATAACACTTTGGGATTATTAATTAATGCTCTAGCAATTGCTACTCTTTGCTTTTGTCCACCGGACAATTGACTTGGGTAGCGTTTTTCAAATCCATTTAGCTGGACCAACTTAAGCATAGTTTCTACTCTTTCTTTGATTTCAGCCTTGCTTTTCTTTTTAATCTTTAACCCATAAGCAATATTATTAAATATATTCATATGTGGAAATAAAGCATAGCTTTGAAATACCGTATTTACATTACGCTCGAAGGGTTCTTTATTCTCCACTCTTTCTCCCTCGATTACTATCTGCCCATCCGTAGGCTCTTCAAATCCCCCTATCATTCGAAGAAGAGTAGTTTTACCACAACCTGACGGTCCTAGCATTGTTAGAAATTCGCCTTCATATATGGTTAAGTCTAAATCATGTACTACATGATTCTCCCCATAGACTTTATTGATGTTTTTCATCTCAACAATTGCTTTTCGATTCTCCATCCTGTTATCACTCCAATCTGCTAGAATATTTTATGAAATGATCAAAGAGTTCCCTTTGCAAACGATCTACGTTTGTTTGCAAGCTTTTCATTTCTTATACAATAAAAAAGACCGACGAAATTATCGTCAGCCCCTTTGCTTATATTGCATCTGTTCCACGTTCACCAGTGCGTATTCTCATTACATCTTCTACATTCTTTACAATCACCTTACCATCACCAACAGTTCCAGTCGCTACTTTATCTCTGATTTCTAAGAGAATATCTTCTACTAACTCATCTTTTACCACAGCTTCTATTTTTATCTTTGGTATTAGATTTATATTAGTCCTAAGGCCTTTAAAATCAACTGCATTGGTTTCGCCCAACTGAATACCACATCCCATAATACTCATAACTGACATACCACCACAACCTAACTTTTGAAGTATATTCTTCACTACTTCTAATTTCTCTGGTTTAATATACATAGTTAATTCTTTCATAATAATATCCTCCTTATTAAGATAAAAAAAAGCGCTTAAGAGATTCGCAGTTTCTCACTGCCATCTACTTAAACGCATTTGTTTCAATTAATCATTTATAAAATCCGGATAAAAATAACAAACTATCTTGCTTCATTTATTTGATTTCATTTTATTGTTGATACTATATCATTTGTGCGCTATATTGTCAATAATTATTTTTAAAATTTTTAATCCCATGTAAAAGTGATACTAAATTTGGTAATCTCTTGCCCCAAATTAGAATAAGTGTGATCACACAAGGTAGGAAATCTAATGGAATTATCCGCCTTAATTTCATAGGTCTTTCCTTCCATCTCCAAGGTCAAAACTCCAGAAAATACAGTTAGGTATTCATACGTATTCTCACCGTGTCCACCAGATGAATAACTTGCACCTGGTTCTATTTCCATCATATATATTTCAAAATTTCGATCTTCTTCATAAGGAAAATACTCATAAACCTTATATTCACCTGGTATGTCCTTTGATGGCATTAACTCATCTTTGGTAATTAAAATAGTATCTGCTTTATCTGCACTTACTAAAGAAGTAAAAGAAACCCGTAATCCACTAACGATTTTACCTAAAGTTTCTATAGTTGGAACAGATTCTTCACGTTCAATTTGGCCTAGCATACTTTTACTAATTCCAGTTTGTTCTGCAACAACATCAAGGCTCATTTTTCTTGATTTTCTGATACGTTTTAGATTTCTCGCCACATTTTTTGTTATATATTCCATAAGTGTTCACCACCAGTAAAATTACCTTGTGCGTTTTAACGCATTTGGTTGTTTAATATTATAACAATAGAATTAAAATTTGCAAGGGAAATATTAATTTTAATATTTAATTTTCTCATAAACCTTTCCTGCTAACCATAATAGTAATAACCAAATAATGATAGTAAGTAAGGCAATAACAGCAATGGTCAAATACAAATAGAACAAACTTAAACCCTTTATTTAGATAATCACATTCATCTATATAAAGGGTTACATAACATTCTTTTCATTTATCTCTTCGGAAGTAACTCAACAAAAGCTCTATACGCTGTAATAAATGCACTTCTTCCGTCACTTATCTCTCCACTAATATTGCTTTTCTCATCTTCCTTTTCTAAAGCCTTTAGCCCTACAAACTCCATTAAATGTGGTTCTATACTATAGAATCCATCGTATTGTTCATTATTTAAGATTCGCACAATATCTGCAATATGACCATCTCCAAGACCAGCTGGAACAACAAGATGTGAATCTTTTTTTGCATCTTTAATGTGTATATATGCAATAAATGGTCTTAGAATCTTAAATGCTTCTAAGGTATTTTGATTACATTGTACAAAGTTTGCAAAATCAAAAATTGCTTTAAAATTCTCACAATATAATGCATCCATTATTTCTTTGCAGCGAGTGAATGTATCACCATAGATTCCCTTTTCATTTTCATGAAGAAGGGTGATACCATGATCTTTTGCATAATAAATCATACGACTTAGACGTTCTATCACTAGCATTTTATAGTTTTCTGCTATGTTACCTTTTGGTATATAAAAGCTAAAAATTCGGATAAGCTCTGTATCAAATAATTTTGCTAAATCAACTACATGACGGAATAACTTAAAATGTTCTTCAAAATCATCTAAGATATTAACCTTACCTATAGGTGAACCTATAGAAGAAACCTTTATTTTTTCTCTGTCAAGTTTTGCTTTTAGTTCTTTTGCTTCCTCTAATGTGTACTCACTAATATTTTTACCATAAGCGCTTCTAAGTTCCATGTAGGAAATGTTACATTCATGCAATACTTCGATTTGTTTATCAAAATCCGCATCGATTTCATCTGCAAACCCAGACAATTTTTCTGACTTATCAAATTGTATTAACCTTTTTTCTTTTGCTGATTCGTAGATATCCATCATCAACGTAAAGGTATCTTTCACCTGTTCTAAACCAATAGAAAAAATTCCATTCGTCTTAAGACATTCATAATAATCCGTAATACAAGCAGTGTGACCAGTTCCCCAGTAATCTTTTCCTATGGTAAAACCTTTATAAAATTCAAGGTTTTCTCTATGCCCATCCGGATAAATCCTTGTGACAAAAGAGTCTTCCATACGAATGGTAATATTCTCACATTCTATTTCAATAAATACAGGAGAATTACTGCTATAAGCAGTTGTTGCATAAAATAACACAGGACCTTTTTCAAACTCCATATACGCTTCTACGGTGTCTTCTACTTGGATTGTATTCTTAAGATGATGATTCATCATTGTGCTTTCTGTCCAGATTGGTTTACCTACAAATTGAACTAATAAATCCAATGTATGAATAGACTGATTGATTAATGCTCCACCACCTTCTGTAATGAAGCTTCCTCTCCATCCACTTTCATCATAATATTCTTTAGAACGGGTCCAGGTAACAAATGCTCTTGCCCCTTTAATCTTACCAGTACTAGGATCAGCTAACATTTCTTTTACCGCTTTTACACTCTCGTTATACCGATTCTGAAAACAAATACCAAGTAATTTATTATTTTCTGTCTCTTCTAGTAATTTAAATTGCTCTCTGGATATTGCTGGTGGCTTCTCCATAAACACACGAATTCCACGTTCCATCCCATAGATTGCCATCGGAACATGCAAATAATGTGGTGTACAGATATGTAATACGTCAATTTGATCCTTTTGTAACATTTCTTCCAAAGAAGAATAGGTTTTACAATCAGAAGAACCAAACTCTTTTGCTAACTCTATTGCCTTTTCTAACTTGATATCTGCTACAGCAACCAAGTTACAATCATGAATGGATTGAAGCACTTTCGCATGCATATACGCAATTGCACCACATCCAACTATCGCACAATTCATACCTTTACTCCTAACCGCTTATTTATTATATATAAGCTTTATTTAATCATATTTATCAGTATTTTTATTTAAATCAAGCAGTTATATCAATTGTTTCTGTTTATCTCAAATTTTAACCAATATTATTTCAGGTTGTAGCTCTTTTATTATCTAATTAATGTTCTCTTTGCTAATTTTTATAGCCTCAAGATGTTTATCTAACATTTATAGAAATTTACTATATCCCATCTTCTTTAAATTCGTTATAGTAATCTCTAAGCTCTCATATGGAGTTTTATCATATGAGTTATCTTGTTCTATTAGAAAATACTTACATCCAGCGTCTATACCTGCTGCAATGATTCCTTGCATATTTAAGTTTCCTTCTCCAAACTCTGCAAACTCTATGCAATGATCAAAATATTCACTAAATACCCTGTAGTCCGACTGCTCGCAGATTTCTCTTGGAATGTTTTTTATACGATAGTCTTTTAGATGTAGCAAATCAACTTTTCTGTTAAAATGTGTAATAGCATCAATTGGATTTAAACCACCACGTTGTAACCAGTGAACATCAAGTTCAAAACCTAAATGTGGAGCTGTTTGTTCTATGATTTCTAAAATGGTTTGGCCGTCTAGTTTTTGCATTTCAAAATGATGATTATGATAATATAACTTGATTTCATGCTTTTCTAATTCAACTGCAACTTTTTCAGCTTCCCTGCAAAACTCTAATAAAGTATCTTTCGTAGCTAAACAGGAATACGGTAACATACCAATTCTTATGTAGTTACAATTAAGCAATTTACAATCACCTATAAACTTATCAAGAGTTGTATTAAGTGCTTCTTTTGTAGGGTCTTTAAATTCTAAATTACCTGAAATAGCTGCAATTTCCATATTGAAATCTTTACATGCTCGTTTCATCTCCAGTACTGAATTTTGATCCATAGGAACTTGTGATAATTCTGCTACAGAATAACCTAATTCTGAAATTTTTTTTAAAGACTCATAAGGTCCAATTTCAACAAATGAATTCTTTATCATCATAGCTTGAATTCCGATTTTTACTTGACTCATGGTAAACTCCTTTTTAAAATTATAAACTATAGGCAATTGCGAAACACCAAAGATGTCCTTATTGATTATACAATATATACAATTTTACAGCTGAATCTTGCCCCTTACGGCAACTGAAGCTAGAAAATTCGTATATATTGTATAAGCAATTCAATAAACTATATAGTTTCGCAATTACCTTATTATAAACTATTACAAAATACAAAACACTTGAAGGAAAGGCAACCAAATGAATAGATAAAAAAATGATATTCCTTCGTAAAATGGATATTGACTTTTGGCACTCTAATCCATATTATATCGTTGGATATTTTCCTTCTTCTTTAATTCGTTTATTTAGTTCTTCTATGTATAAATCATCATCAAAATTATAATCTACTTCTTTTTTAAGCCACCCAGAAAGTAACATTGCACTGGCTAATCGAACTCCATTCATTCCTTCTTCTCCATTTGCTATCAGTGGTGTTCCATTTAATATGTGTGCTGCAAAATTCATGAACGTATTACAATGTTGTTCACCCCATACAGATGGGAATTCATATACAGTTTCGTCATAGAAACCATTTTCAAAAACATCTCTAAAACCGTTTCCAGCTTGACCCATTGTATATTTTTCGTTCATGACATTCTCAGATTCTTTTAAAATTTTAACAACTGCTCTTCTACTATCTTCAATTACAATCTTTCCATTATCACATAATATTTCTAAACGATCGGTTCCAAGAACATCATGAGTACAAGTAATAAATACCCCTGTTGCACCATTTCCATAATCAAGTAACGCAGTCACTTCGTTTTCTACAACAATGTCTCTACCGAAACCGAATTTTAAGTTAGCATAAACCTTTTCTGGTTTTTTGCAAAGCCACTGGATTAAGTCTAGCTGATGTGGAGCTTGATTAACTAAAACTCCACCACCTTCACCACCCCAGGTTGCTCTCCAAGAACCTTGATTATAATAACTTTGTGGTCTCCACCAACTTGTAATAATCCAATTGGTTCTCCTTAAACCTCCCATTACACCACTATCCATAATCTCTTTGACTTTTTGGTATAATGGATTACTTCTTTGATTAAACATTATGGCAAATGTAATCTCTGGTTTTATCTTAGAATATTCAATTAATTCCTTTACTTGTTTTGTATAAACCCCTGCTGGTTTTTCACACATAACATGTACATCTCGCTTTAATGCATCTATTCCAATCACCGGATGAAGATAATGTGGTACCGTTATTACAACCGCATCCACCACTGTACTATCTAATAGTGAAATGTAATCTGAAAATACTGGAATACCTGGATGATTTGTTTGTGCGTTTAGCAATTTCTCTTCATCAATATCACAGATTGCACCTAACTCCATATTTGGAATTTTGTCTTCTATTAAAAATCTTGCATAAGTACTACCTTGAACCCCATATCCGATAATGCCTAACTTTACCTTTTCCATAACCTACCTCCAAACTATTTTGATGACTTTTTATGACTACCCATATTTTTATTTTTTAACTATCATCATTATAAAACTATATTTTTGCATATTCTTTGCGTATATTGTTTAATTTATTGCATTTATTGCTTTTTTCTCGTTGAGCTTTTTATACAAATGATATAAGATAATATTTATAACAAATTCAAGGGTAAAAGGTCAATTTCTAAAAACTTACAGGCTTTTTTTACTCGTTTCTAAATAAATAAGTAACATTAAGTAAGATAAATTATAAACGGAACTTTATAATAAGTTATTGCTAGGAGATATCCATGAAACCAAATTATCGTTATGATCATTTTACAGAAAATATATCTGCTACTCATGCCTATACAGATAAAGCCATGAATAATGAATTCCATCTACACAATAGTTATGAAATCTACCTATTTTTAAAAGGGAATGTAAACTATTTTGTTGAGCAGTCTTGCTACAAATTACAAAAGGGAGATCTACTAATTTTTAACAGTCATGAAATACATAAAGCAGTCAATCTTACGGATACTTTATACGAAAGAATAACGATACATTTTAAACCACAACTGGTACGAAAATTATGTACAGAAAAAACAAACCTTCTATCCTGCTTTGAGAATCGGGAAAAAGGATGTAAAAACATAACTCTATTAAATAAATCTGATGTCAACTATTTACTAACAGCATCAACAGATCTCATTGAAACATTAAAAAGCAATGAATTTGGCAGCGATTTGCTTCCTTTATCTTATTTAATTCAGATCTTGGTTAAGATTAATGAGATTTATTCTAAGAATGAGCAGACAAATACAAGTATCGTATCCCCTAAAATTGGTCCAACCCTTAATTACATCGAAGCTCATTTAACGGATGACTTATCTTTAGATACCATATCGAAAGATTTAAATATTGATAAATACTATCTTAGCCATATTTTTAAACAAGATACTGGTAGTACGCTATATCAATATATCTTAGTGAAACGGATTGCCCTAGCGAAACAACTCTTATTAGATGGCTTAAGCGTAACAGAAGCCTGCCATATGGCAGGCTTTAATGACTATTCTAATTTTATACGTACCTTTAAAAAAATAACTGGATTATCTCCTAGAAACTTTAGTAAGAACGGGTGATAATCGGCCAATTAAGCTCAATGATAAAGCAATCTCCATCAATGCAAGCTCCAATTTTTCCTTTCATCTTTTCCACTAATAATTTGGATATTGTAAGTCCTAAACCTGCGCTTTGATTATTTCTTGATGAATCTCCACTATAAAAGCGATCAAAGATATATTTGATTTCCTCTTCTTTGATTTTGCTGTTATCATTGATAAATTGTATCCTGCATTCTTTGGTATTTGTGAACTGCTTTATAGAAAATTTGGTATTGGCATATTTTAAAGCATTTTGTATTAAATTATTTATTACACGATTGAAATGAATTTTATCAGCTATGATAGTAGCATCATTTTCTTCAAAATCAATTTCTACTTGAATCTGCTTTTTTTCAAAGTCGTGATAATATGCAACAACAGCTTCACTTAATGTGCTTTGCACATTGATTGAATCCAAAAGGATTGGATAACTTTCACCTTCAATTCTTGATAATTCATAAAAATCCTGTATAAATCCTTGAAGAATCTTTGCCCTTTTCTTAATGATTTGAGTGTATTCTTCCTTTTCTTTGTCCAGTGTATTTGGATCTTGAATTAATTCTACGTAACCAATTATAGACGTAAGTGGTGTACGAAGGTCATGAGAAATGTTTTCAATTTCTCTTCTAATCTGAGTTTCGCGCCTTTGATAGATAATGCGTTCTTGTTGCCTAGCTCCATAGATGTCATTGATATTCTTTAGAAGTTTCTCCATCTTTTTGTTGGTTGCTAATGCTTTAATTTGCCTATTTCTTTCCGGATGAAGCTCAATTTCTTCAATTTGCTTTGTAGCATCATGAATCACGCGATTTAAAAGATAGAAACGTGTAATAAATACAATATTTAAAATTAATAGAACTATTATAATATAAATCATACCTACTGCACCTCTTCTTTTAAACCATTCTATATTTCACACTATATCTATTATTTAATTTCTTTCTTATTAAATATTACAAATCCTACTATTGAAAAAATTAAAATTTGTATTAACCCAATAATATAACAATTTCTTAAACCTGCACTGGTATCCCAATACATTCGAAGTGTATCTTTTACAGGATCAAACTCAATAGAATTTAATATATTCCATGGTAAAACTTTACCAAACTCAGCAAACACATCAAATTTCATTCCCAATAAATTAGTAATTAACGGTAATACAATCATAATACCACAAGCAGCTGAAATCGCACCATTAGAACCATCATTGATAAAAGCAAAGCAGTTAGTTACAGCTAACCCAACCATTAATAATGGGAAACTAGCAATACAGGTACGAATAAGCGTATTAAAGTCATCAATTCCTGAATTTTCAAGTAATAAATATCCGCTAATTACATGAACACCTATAATTATTACAAATGCAAAAACGGAATACAATATCTCAATTATATATTTGCCAAAGAATAATGTCCCCCTTGAAATTCCATAGGAAACTGAATTTTTTAACGTATGATTACTATGTTCATTCCCAAAAATCATAATAGCAACCATAATACATAAGACATAAACCATGGCCATATTAGAATATACATTTGAGAATGAAAAATAAGTAGTTGCCCAAGGGAAGGATTTATCAGCATGTTTCACTGCAGCTAACACTATATTAGAACTAAGTAATAACAAAGAACAAATAACGATAAAAAGGTAAGTTGCTCGGTACCTTATAATACGGTAAATTTCACTTTTCACATAACTATACATTGCCTTCTCCTCCTACTAACTGAATAAAATAATTCTCTAGATTTAATTCTTTTACATTAATTGAATTTAAACCAATACCGCGTTTTACTGCTAATTCACTAATGATTGCTGGTCTATCTAAGTAATCATAAATTTGTATTGATTTGTCTGGAGTTACTTTATAGGAGGTGCAATTAAGTTCTGTTTCTAATAATGCAGTCATTTTTTCAACCTGTTCAACTTTAAGTTCTAAATACTTATTGCATTCTTTTAATAAATCGTCATGTGATAACTGCTTCATTAACTTACCATTATTAATAAATCCATAATTCGTAACTAAATTAGATAACTCTGATAAAATATGACTTGATATTAATATTGTAATATTCTTTTCTTGATTTAATTTTAATAACAAATTACGTATTTCTACAATTCCAAATGGATCAAGACCATTGATTGGTTCATCTAATAAAAGCAATTCTGGTTTATTCATAAGCGCCAAAGCAAGCCCAAGTCTTTGTTTCATACCAAGAGAAAAACTTTTATATTTTTTATTGCCTACATCCGATAAACCTACTTCTTCTAAAGCTTGTTTAACACAGTTTTTACCTGGTATTCCGCGTTGTATCCTATAATATTCAAGATTATTATAAGCTGATAGATATGGATAAAAACTTGGAGTTTCAATAATTGCACCAATTCTTTTTCTTTTCCTATTAATTGCTTCTTTAGAAGTAGAATGAAATAAGGAAAGTTCTCCTTGTGACGGTTCTGTTTGTCCCGTTAAAATTCTTAAAAGTGTTGTTTTACCAGCTCCATTTTTACCTACAAGTCCATAAATCTCTCCTTGCTTAATTTGCATGTTTATATTATCTAAGGCAACAACATTGTTATACTTTTTTGTAAGATTTTTCGTTGTTAATATAATATCTTTCATCTTACTCTCCTTTCATATGGGTTAAATGCTACCATTTGCTATAACCCTTTGATACTATGATAACAATATTGTTTAAATAAGTACTTTAGAAAGTTTAAAGAAAGTATAAAGATTAGTCGTTTTCTAATTTAAAACCAATTCCCCACACTGTCTTTATATAAGAAGCATCATCATATTCTTTAATTTTTTTTCTAATATTACTGATATGAACATTAATGGTATTATCTTCTCCTAAATAATCTGTTTTCCATATTTGATGAAACAATTGATCTTTTGTATATACTTGATTTGGATGTTTTAATAAAAAAAATAAGATATCAAATTCAGATGCAGTAAGTGAGATTACATTCCCATTTACTATAACGTTACGGGATGTTGGATTTAATATTAAATTCTTAAAAGAATAGCAATCACTTTCTAGTTTTTTATCTTGGTATAATTTACTTCTCCTTAGTAAAGCTTCTACTCTTGCAATTACTTCATCCCGCTCAAAAGGTTTTGTAATGTAGTCATCAGCACCATTTTTTAGAGCATTCACTTTATCTTCTAGTGAGTTCTTAGCCGATAGAATTAAAATAGGGGTTTCACTGTTTTTCCTAATCTCGTCAATCAACTCTTCCCCTGTCATACCAGGTAACATTAAATCCAATAAAATTAAATCAAATGTATCTATACTTAATTGTAACTTCGCTTCTGTTCCAGAATAAGCACTAATCACTTGATAACCCTCTAGATCTAAATAACGTTTCAATATGCAATTAATATCGACATCATCTTCAACGACCAATATCTTTTCCTTCATAATATTCCCCTTGTTTTCTTAAAACTAATATATTGTGTAACTATAGTATTCATTGAATATCATACAATTGATTATACCATTATTTAAAATATTTGTCATTGATACAAGCCAAACTTCAAATGTAACGTAAAAAATAGCTATATTCACTAAATTTAATAAAAAATATATCAATTATATAATAAAAATTTTAATTTTCGTGACTATGCATATATGCAAAACATAAAAAATGTGGTACTTTATTATTTGTACAAAAATAGATTGGGGTGAGAGTAGGCTATGCATAGAAATAGTAAAAAATTAATAGTTTGTATTATAATCATAATTCTATGTACTTTTATGCCTTATCGAACTTACGTTTATTTTGATTCCTTAAATTCTAAGTCATCTACTACTTATGTATCTGATTCATTATTAAATATGCCGGAACCTTTCCGCTATTTATGGATTCACTTTACATCTGTAATCCTTCCAGAAGAAGAAACTATAACGGTATTATTTATTAAAACCTTAAATCGTCACTTCCAATATCCCGGACGGCTTCTTTTTAACGATATTATAATCCCTACGATCAAATGTAGTGTTTATTTGATTTTATTATTATTTATTATATACAATAAAAAAACTAGGCTTTGCACTTTAGCCAATGCAATTCCTTTAGGTGGACATGCCCCGCCTTTATAACAATAATTCTTAGTTTTAAATTAACTTATAAGAAAGGAAATAAAAATGAAAAGCAAAAAACCTGTATTTTTTATAATTTTAATTATTGCGTTACTTATGTCATATACCGCAATATTTGGAATTTCTGCTGGAGATTTTGTAATCTTTGGTGCTCCAGACATGCGTTATGGTATTGATATACGTGGTGGTGTTGATGCAGCATTCCAACCAGTTGGTCTAGATCGTTTACCAACAGAATCTGAATTAGAATCCGCACGTTCTATCATCGAAACCCGTTTGGATCAAAAAAACATATTAGACCGTGATGTAACAATTGACAAGAAAAATGGATATATTATCGTTCGTTTCCCATGGAAAACTGGAGAGACTAACTTTAATCCAGAAGAAGCAATGTCAGAACTTGGAGAAACTGCTCAGTTAACTTTTAGAGATGCAGAAGGTAACATTATACTTGATGGTTCTCATGTTAGCGAAAGTTCACCTGCATTAGATAGAAATACAAGTCAATATGTTGTTAGTTTAACATTTGATGCAGAAGGTACTAAATTATTTAGTGATGCTACTAAAAAAATGATTGGCAAAGTAATCAATATCTATATGGATGATACATTAATTCAATCTGCCAAGGTTAATGAACACATTCCTAGTGGAAAAGCTCAAATTAGTGGTATGGATAACTATGATAATGCAAAAGACATTTCAGATAAAATTAACTCTGGTTCACTTCCATTCTCAATGGAAACTAGAAATCATTCCACAATCAGTCCTACATTAGGTTCTGGATCCCTTGATATAATGGTTCTAGCAGGTATAATCGCATTTTGTATTATTAGTGTTTTATTGATTGCTTATTACCGCTTACCAGGATTTGTTGCATGTATCTCATTATTAATTCAAATATCTGGACAGATGCTTGCATTATCAATACCACAAATGACTCTTACTTTACAAGGTATCGCTGGTATTATCTTATCCATTGGTATGGGTGTTGATGCAAACGTTATTATTTCAGAGCGTATTAGTGAAGAAATCAAATCAGGAAAAAGCGTTCGTTCCGCTATCTCATCTGGATTTAAAGATGCATTTTCTTCCGTATTCGATGGTAATATCACCGTATTAATCGTTGGTATTATCTTAATGATTTTTGGTTCAGGTACGTTATTATCTTTTGCTTATACACTATTGACTGGTATCTTCTTTAACTTTGTTGCTGGTGTAACTGCATCAAGATTAATGATTAAATCCTTAAGTGAATTTAAAGTCTTCCGAAAACCTGCCTTCTTCACATGTAGATCAAGGAGGGTAACATTATGAGTAAAGTAAATAATAATAAAATTACTGATTTTTATAAGAAAAGATTTATATTCTTTGGAATCTCACTAACTATTATGTTAGTTGGTATTGTTGCAATTTTTATTAATGGAGTTCATTTAGATATTCAGTTTAAAGGTGGTGCTCTACTTAAATATAGTTATGATGGTGAACTTGATGCAGATGCCGCTGCTGATGTAGCGACTGAATTATTAGACAGACCAGTGACAACTCAAGTTACATCTGACCTGGCAACTGGCGAAAAGAGATTGGTTATTAACATTGCTGGTAACTACGGTCTTGTAGCTAGTGAACAAGGTAAATTTGATGATACATTAAAAGAAAAATTTCCTGATAATAATTTAAATTTATCAGAATCTACCATGGTTGAACCATTTTTCGGAAAACAATTCCTTCAAAATGGTATTACCGCTATCATACTTGCAGCTATTCTTGTAATGGTTTATGTATGGATTCGTTTTAGCAGAATTGGTGGTCTTTCAGCTGGTGTAATGGCTCTTGTAGCGTTATTCCATGATGTATTGGTAGTATTTTTCACCTGCGTTATCTTCCAAATACCTATTGGTGAATCCTTTGTTGCTGTTACACTAAGTATTATCGGTTATTCTGTTAATGATACAATCGTTATTTATGACCGTATTCGTGAAAACAGTAGATTACATCCTGGTACAGCAGTTGATACAATTACAAACCTTTCCATATCACAGTCAATCACTAGATCGGTTAATACTAATATAGCAGTATTTATCAGTATTAGTATGATTTACATCCTTGCTTTTGCAAATGGTATCAATTCTATTCAAAGCTTTGCTTTACCTATGGCAATTGGTGCTATTAGTGGATGTTATTCAACAATTTGTATTGCTGGACCACTTTGGGTTATGTGGAAAAAACGCAAAAGCAAGTTAGAAACTGCTCACTAATTAGTAGAAAATAAGATTATGTAACCAGTAACTATTTATACCTAATCTTTAAGATATAAAACTTACAGTTCAATTTAAGTAACAAAAAATAATACAGTTTAATTATTTTTTAACAGTTCAAAATTTTATTACAGTTCAAAATTTTATTACAGTTCAAAATTTTATTACAGTTCAAAATTTTATTACAGTTCAAAATTTTATTACAGTTCAAAAAAAGGATGAAGATTACTTCATCCTTTTTTATTTCTAATTTTAAAAGATTATACAAGTACATTATATTTTAATTATATAAAATAGATCTACTATACGAATACTATATAGTATAAAAACGCATTTATTTACATATATTAGTTGTTGAAAACAGAACATTTGTTTGGTATAATCACAATCTAGGAGGTGCTTTTCATGCCATTTTTCGAACAAAAAGATGATATAAATCGTAAAGTAGATTATAACCACAGTCAACCAGTCTCAGTAATTGCTTGCTTTAATCCAGAAGGTAAAATAATGCCTGTATATGTTTCACTTGAAGATTTATATGGTAACATATGTAAAACTAAGATTGAGTCTATTAAATATACCAAAGACGGCCACGGATGTACAACTTACTGCTGTGTATATAGCAATGGTTATCGCAAACGTCAGATGAACTTAACTTTCTTTATCGAGAAACATTTGTGGGTGCTAGAAAATTACTAATTTAATCTACTGATATAAATAAAAGCATTTTTTATTAATCACAATAAATTGCAAAAAAGACAGTGGTCAAAAACTTTCCCACTGCCTTTTACATTTAATTTTATATATTACTCAGTAAATTTTTCAGCCCGTTCATCAATAATTGCTTGTGCACCAGAATCTAACCAATCTTTTATACCAGAATCCCACACCGCATCAAATTCTTCCGGTTTACAAGTAACGGATTCAGCCATTAACGTTTTACCTTTATCCGTTAACGTTTGTGTATAAGGACCAGCTGCACTTAATTGAACTGGAACAACAATTGCAGGACGACCATCACGTATCGCATTGTTATACGCATCAATGATTAGTTGTGGATCTACAGCATAGGATTGTGCAAGTGCCTGTGACATTTTATTAGGATCACCTACATCAAGTCCATTAATCATCATGGTATAATCAAGATTTTGTGGTGAATTCATAATTTTTTCACCAGTTGCTGCAATCATTTTTGGAACACCATCCACTAGTTCATGAGTAACACCTTCGTCACCAATTTGTAAATAATAACGATTTTCAAATTTAGATAACCAATTTATGTAACGAAGTGCACCTTCTATATTTTTACTGGATGCAGGAATAAAATAATTTAAACCAGCTGCATCATATAACATCTTTTCCGTTTTTCCAGAACTGTTTTTAAATGGATCTATACTAATAATTTCAGCATCTGGTACATTTGCTTTAAGATCACGTAAAAGTCCAGGAGTGTCACGATATGCTTGATCCCAATTGTGAATAAATGCACCTACAACACCACTCTTAATTAAATTATCACTATCTGTATCATCATTATATAATGCAAATTGATTATCAACTAAACCATCATTATACATTTTATTTAAGTAACGAACACCTTCCTTATAACCAGGAAGAAGGAAGTTTCGATCAATTACTGTATTTACCCAGCGATCTTTTCTACTAAGATTTGGATCAACAAATGATTCTAACAAAGTCGCTGCACGCCAACGAACATCACTAGTCATTGTAAATGGTACAACTTTATCTTTGCCAACTCCACCTGGATCCTGTGTTTTAAATGCTACTAGTGCATCATAAAATTCCTGAGTAGTGGTTGGCACAGGAAGTCCTAATTTATCAAGCCAATCCTTACGAATAAATGTGTTTAATGCTGCTAAGTTCATACGTCTAGCAGGTAATGAGAATACTTCACCTGTTTCCATATTAGCATTACGCATTATCATATCACGTCCTGGTAATGCCAAATCTGGGCCTAAAAATTCTTTTAAGTCTACTAATAATGTATCAATATAAGATGCTATATTTGCAAGACCACCTAAATCCCTGTAATTTGCAATTAAATCACCACTATATGTCATACATACATCTGGAGCTGTTCCAGCAGCCATAAGATTATTAAGCTGATCAATTTCTTCCCATCTTGACACTGCTACAAAATTAACCCCAATATTTAAATCTTCTAAGGCTTTCTTTTTAATCCAATCTGTATAGTAATTATTGGTTGGATCTGTCTTACCACCATCCGTACCACGATCAAAAATTTCAACTGTTATTTCGCTATATTCTGGTTTTTCATCTGTAGCTGCATTATTATCTTCTGTTGTTGCGCTATCTTCTGCCGTAGTTGTCGGTGTACTTTCTGGGGTGCTACTTTCTGTACTTTCATCCTTTACGGATAACGTGTCGTTGGTTTTTGATTTACATCCCCCAAAAATGCTGACAATCATGACGCAGATTAATATGAGTGACAACCATTTTCTTTTCATTTCTACATCCTCCTATAATATTTTTATAAATAGCAACGTTTCAGACAAACGTTGAATTTAACTTAGATAGCAATAAGAACTTAGCTTAGGTTACAATAAGTGATAGTTTAAAGTTATGTAATTATAATCAATTTTTATGTAAACTCATTCTTTTATGGCACCTAGAGTTACACCAGCTATAAAGTACTTCTGAAGACAGGGATAAATTATTAATATTGGAACCGTAGCGAACATAACAGAAGCTGCTTTTAAACCTTCACTGGCAGTAGGTGCTGTGAATCCTTCACTTTGCGCCGTTTCGATGGCAGACAAATTATTAATAACTTGATATAGTTTTAATTGAATGGGTGCGAATTTTGCATCCGTCATATACATAAGGGCATCTGAAAAACCATTCCATCTTCCAACTGCATAAAATAAAGCCAACGTAGCCAAAACTGGTTTTGATAATGGAAGATAAATCTTTAAAAGTATAGCCACTGGGCCACCACCATCAAGCTGTGCTGATTCACGCAAACTGTCAGGAATCCCATATAAGAAACTTCGTAATAGAATCATATTAAATATAGACAAGCAATTTGGTATTATAAGTACAAGTGGGTTATTGATAAGGTTTAATTGTTTCATTAATAGATAATTTGGTATTGCACCAGCACTAAAATACATTGTTAAAAGCATTATTCCATTAAGAAGCCTTTTTCCTTTTAAAGAATCATATATTAATGGATATGAGCACAAGATTGTCATAAACAATGAAACTAGTGTACAAATTAATGTTAAAATAGCAGTCCACCATAAAGATCGTACAAACGCTACATCTTTCAAAACATAGTAATATGATTCAAAAGTGAAATCCACAGGAAAAAATGATACTTTGTTCTTAATTAGTGCTTGTGTTGAGCTAAGAGAACGTGCAAAAATGTTAACTATAGGCAGTATACATAGTAAAATAAATATAAAACATATTGCTGCTAAGACTAGATCTATTTTTTTTCGCTTATTTGACTTTACCATTCTCTTTCCCCCTTACCAAATTCCACGTTCACCAAATCGCTTGGCAATCGAATTGGCTATGAGTAAAAATGTCACACATATGGCGGATTGAAATAATCCCACTGCTGCAGTGAGTGAAAACTGGAATCCCCTGATACCAACACGATATACATAAGTGCTTAGCACATCTGCAACACTCATAACTAAGCTATTCATCATTGCATATGGCCTATCAAATTCACTACCTAATATACGTCCAAGGTTCATAATTAAAAGTACAATAATTGTGGAACGTATTCCTGGTAGAGTTATATGCCATATTTTCCGAAGCCTAGATGCCCCATCCACCTCAGCTGCCTCATATAATTCCGAATTAATGCCAGTAATAGCTGCAAGATAAATGATCGTATTCCATCCCATTTCTTTCCATACCCCAAGCACAATGTAGGTTCCCACATAAAGACCATTTTTCATAAGAAAATCAACCGGACCTATTCCTAGATTTGAAAGCATAACATTTACAACACCAGTACGAGTGGCAAGTAGTTGTTTTGCTATACCACTTATAATAATCCAAGATAAAAAGTGTGGTAAATAAAGTATTGTCTGGGTTACTTTTTTATAGCGTCGGTAGGCAAGTTCATTTAGTAAAACAGCTAACATAATTGGTATAGGAAAACCAAATAGTAAATCCAGTGTATTTAACATTAGAGTATTGCGTAATGCATCCCAAAAGTCATTGGATGTAAATGCTTTCTCGAACCACTTGTATAAAGGATCTGACCATGGCGATGCCCACACCCCTTTAAACATGTTATAGTCCTTAAAAGCCATTGTAATGTTGGTCATAGGCATATAACGGAACACTAAGGCAAATGCCAAGGGCAGTGCCATCATTAAATACAATGTCCAGGTCTTTTTTATATATAAAAAAGTTTTGTATGTAGATTTTTTTTGTTTCATATAGTCCCCCTTTTATCACTACATTATCGCATTCAATTTGTGCATGTTTTATATATATATCATACATATACATCAATTTCCTATCATTATAACAATGAAGTATATTAAAAAACATGGTTAAACTATTGAAATGATGTAAAAATCACGGATAACTTGTACGAAAAATTAATATAATGTGAGTGACTTATAAATATGTGAAAACATATTAACCTAAAAAAATAGCGTTTGACTTTTAAATCAAACGCTACACTTATTTTATTCAGGCTATATTACTCTTATAAAAAATCATCCCATATAAAATCACATAAATATTCTTCTAATTTTAACCAACTCTAATACACGCCTATAAACGATAAGGTCGGTGCTAGTCTTGATTCTTTGATACGGATACGCATGTTTGATGTTGATATAGCCGGTAATTTAATAATTTTTTTGTAACCAACAATCGTTCCTTGATATATTGTTATGTATTCATCACCAATTTTTGTTTCCACAACAAAGCTTTCAATACGTTGACTCAACTTTATATTCTCTTTTAATACAATATGATTTATCTTAACATCTTCATCCCACTGAATTCTAATAATAGAATTAGTAATCCCATCTTCTGTTCTATAATAAGAATCATATTGGTCAGTTCTGACATGTTCTATCTCATATCCGGGAACACAGGAATCTGTCTCCAATTTTGCAGTTTCCAGAAGATTTTTCTCATAGGCCTTTTTTAAATAATTACCTAATTCATTTAATCTTTTGACATCATTTTTATGGAATAAACCATCCCTATTAGGTGGAATGTTTAATAAAAACGTTGCATTTCCGCCAACTGAGTTATTATAAATTTTGATTAATTCGGACAATGGCCTAACTTTATCATCTTCATATGAATGATAAAACCAACCTGGACGTATTGAAGTATTTACCTCAGCCGGATACCAAATTAGCTCATTCTCTTTTTCTAAAAGTTCACGGCTTCCTAAATCGATATCATGTGCTGATATTTTTCTTTGTCTAAAACATTCATCATCCACGTTTTGACTGCTTTCAGCTATTTTTTCTGTATCCCTAGTTCTTTTAGGGACTACGCTCCATTCAGAAGGTCTCGTATCACCTGCTTCATTACCACACCAGCGAACATCAGGTCCACATACTGCAATACACGCATTAGGCTGTAATCTTCGTATTATCTCATAATAACGCTCCCAGTCATATATCTGTTTCTTACCGTTTGGTCCTTCTCCACAGGCTCCATCAAACCAAACAGTGAATATATCTCCATAATTACTTAACAATTCTTCCAATTGATGTACCATATAGTCATCATAAACTTTGCCTTGCCCATAAACTTTGCTATTACGATCCCATGGTGATAAATATACTCCAAATTCTATTCCAGCTTCCTTACACGCATCTGAGACTTCTTTCACAATATCTCCTTTGCCATCCTTAT
Source organism: Anaerocolumna sp. (assembly GCA_029239975.1). Taxonomy (GTDB): domain Bacteria; phylum Bacillota; class Clostridia; order Lachnospirales; family Lachnospiraceae; genus Anaerocolumna. The sequence continues at coordinate 2,219 of JARBTX010000027.1, read as the reverse complement.
ATGGACTGAAAGCAACTGTATGATTAGTATATTGGCTAGGCCATAAACAAAAACCGTCATGATGCTTACAAGTCAAGATTAACCCTTTCATACCTGCAGCAGTAATTGCTTCTACCCATTGATGCGGATTTAGTTTTTGCGGATTAAAATTAGCTGGACTTTCAGTTCCATCACCCCATTCTTTATCAGTAAATGTATTTTGTGTAAAATGTACAAAACTATAAAATTCAAGTTGTTGATGTTTAAGCTGTCTTTCATCGGGTATAATCTGCACCAAACGTTTATCAAGTTCTCCCATATCTTCTCCTTCTTAAATAAACATAACTTATTCTCTTCATTAGATTCTGTAATGTATTCATTAAAAATTATTAAAATATAAATATATTAATGTCTTTCGTTTTATTATATTTAAACTATGATAAGTCAGTCAATCAAATAATATGATACTATATAATAATATGAACTTTAAGGTTATCCGTATGTGTTATACAACTTAAACAATAAATTAACCTTTAACAGAATACTGATAATTGCATGAGTTATCAAAGTTTCAAAATCAATATCATACAGCTTAGTAATTGGTTGACATTAATTGTTAAATATTGTAAAATAAAATCTAGCAGATAAAAATCCACAATAGACGTGTGATGAATGAAAATCTTAATTTAGTTTATGTAAATATATGTGATGAGGTATATTATGGATAACGAAATCCTAAATAATATCGTTGCAACTGTAGATTATTATAATCACAGAATTTGTACTCCTTCTTGGTGTATAATTGATGACACCATTGATTTTGTAGATATTACATATGTTATAAGTGGCCAAGCAGAATATACGATTAACGGTAAAAAATATCTTATATCGGCAGGTGATCTGTTGTGCATACCAAAGGACAGTCGCAGATCTGCTATTAGTTGTCCAGATTCGCTAATGGAATGTTATTGTATTAATGGCATTGTGAAAGACATAAACAACACAGATATTAACCTTCCACTTCCACTTATATGTAACATTGGATTACAGACAGATATTATTGCACTATACAATGATCTAAATACTGCTTGGAGACTTAGAGATCCAGGATACATCTTAAAATCTAGAGCAATTTATCTTTTAATATTGCATCGTTTCTTTCAATTGATCGTATATAAAATGGATACAAGTATTATCGATAAAAGGATTAAAAAAGTATTATTGTATATGTCAAGCCATTATAATGAAACTTTAACAGTAAGTAAAATGGCAAATATGGTAAACCTAAGTGTTATGTATTTTGGAAATTTATTTAAACAAGAAACTGGCATGTCCTTTCGTCAATTCTTAACGTCGATTCGCATGAATCGGGCTGAGGATATGCTTTACAGTGGTGAGTATAAAATTCATGAAATTGCTGATGCCTGTGGATTTTCAGATGTTTTTTATTTTAGCAGACTTTTTAAAGAAAACCGAGGATTTGCACCTTCTAATGCAATTAGAGCAAAAAACAGAAAGGAATCTTAACGTAATTAGGAATTTAAAAAGCTTACTTATATTAAATGAAAAAAAATTAAACTTGTAAAAAGTTTTTTTAAGATACAAATTTCATCTATATAAGTAAGCTTATTTATTTTATTAAACTTCTAAACTTTTATAATACAGTATTAAGAATAATCTTATAAACTCTTTATATATTCATCAATAGCAATTGCTGATTTTTTACCCGCACCCATTGCAAGGATTACGGTAGCTGCACCAGTTACAGCATCTCCCCCTGCATAAACTCCGATTCTAGAAGTTAATCCAGTTGTATCGTCTGCAATAATACCACCCCAATTTCTTGTATCAAGACCTTCTGTTGTATCTTTTATCAATGGATTTGGTGATGTACCAATTGACATGATTACACAGTCCATATCAATCACAAACTCGCTACCTGCTAATGGAACTGGTTTCTGTCTTCCAGAAGCATCCGCTTCACCTAAAATCATTTTCTCACATTTTATACTATTAACCCAACCGTCTTGATTTCCACTTATTTCTAACGGATTAGTAAGAAATAAAAACTCAATTCCTTCTTCCTTAGCATGTTCCACTTCTTCAAGTCTAGCAGGCAATTCTTTTTCTGTTCTACGATAAATAACTGTAACGTCTGCTCCAAGGCGTTTTGCACATCTTGCAGCATCCATTGCTACATTACCACCACCAACGACTGCTACTTTTTTACCCTTTTGAAT
>JARBTX010000026.1 GCA_029239975.1 Anaerocolumna sp. | reverse complement strand
AATAGGAGAGGATGACATGCAAAAAACAACCAAAAAGTATTTCCCTATTTTTGTATTACCTACATTAATTGCATTTGCTATTGCTTTTTTCATACCTTTCATCATGGGTATCTTTTTATCGTTTACTAAATTTACAACTGTTATAGATGCAAGATGGATTGGATTTGGTAACTATATAGCAATATTTAAAGATAAAGAGTTTTTAAATGCATTATGGTTTACAACAAGATTCGCAGTAGTTGCTGTTATTACAGTGAATTTCTTTGCTTTTCTATTTGCGTTATTATTAACTAGGAAAATGAAAGGTACAAATCTGTTTCGAACTGTATTTTTTATGCCTAATTTAATTGGTGGTATCGTATTAGGTTACATATGGCAACTAATTTTAAATGGTATATTATATAAATTCGAAGTTACTTTAACATACAAGCCAGAGTATGGATTTTGGGGACTCATTATACTTATGAACTGGCAATTAATTGGATATATGATGGTAATTTACATTGCAGGTATTCAAAATACACCGCCAGATTTGATTGAAGCTGCAAAAATTGATGGAGCATCATCACTTCAAATATTACGGAAAGTTACCATTCCTTTGGTTATGCCTTCTGTAACTATCTGTTTGTTTTTAACAATTTCCAACTCTTTTAAATTATTTGATCAAAACTTGGCGTTGACTGCAGGAGCACCGTCAAAGAAAACTGCCATGTTAGCACTTGATATTTTTAATACTTTTTATGGAAATTCAGGTGGAGAAGGTGTTGGGCAAGCAAAAGCGGTTGTATTTTTTGCTGTAGTGGCACTTGTTGCTTTTTCACAGCTTGTAATTACTAGAAGAAAGGAAGTGGAAAACTGATGGGTTCTAATGGTATAAAACAAACAAGTTTATCTCGTACCATAAAAAGAAGTAAAAGAAGCGACCGTGTTGCTTTTATTTTACTGATAGGTTTAGCAATATTGTTTTTAGCACCTATATTTATCGTATTTGTAAACTCTTTTAAGGGTAAGTTTTTTATTAGTGATACACCATTTTTGCTACCAAATAAAGAAACGTTTGTGAGTTTTGATAACTATCTAAACGGAATTACCAAGACAGGATTTTCACATGCATTTGGCTGGTCACTCTTTATAACGGTGACATCAGTAATTACCATTGTATTTTTTACTTCTATGACAGGTTGGTATATTACAAGAGTGAAAAATAAATTTAATAATTTTTTATATTTTTTATTTGCATTTTCTATGATAGTACCATTTCAGATGGTTATGTTTACGATGACAAAGATGGCAAACGTATTAAAACTAGATAACCCAGTGGGTATCATTGTAATCTACTTAGGATTTGGCTCTGGTTTATCTGTATTTATGTTTAGTGGTTTTGTAAAATCTATCCCTATTGAAATTGAAGAGGCTGCTATGATGGATGGCGGGAACCCGATTCAGACGTTCTTCTATGTAGTTTTACCTATATTAAAACCAATTGCGATTACGGTTTCAATATTAAATACTATGTGGATATGGAATGATTACTTACTTCCTTATTTGGTAATTGGAACGGAATACAAAACCATACCAATCGCAATACAATATTTAAGGGGCGGTTATGGATCCATTGATATGGGGGCAATGATGGCCATGTTAGTGCTAGCTATTGTACCGATTATTGCTTTCTACTTAACTTGTCAAAAATATATTATTGAAGGTGTTGTTGCAGGAGCAGTAAAAGGATAAAATGCTATGCTAAATGATAATAAAATAAAGGAAGTGACAACATAATGAGAGCGAGCGGAATATTATTGCCTATAGCAAGTTTACCATCACCTTATGGAATTGGTACATTTTCAAAGTGTGCATATGATTTCATAGATAACTTAAAGGCTGCTGGACAAAAGTTCTGGCAGATTCTACCGATTGGTCCAACTGGTTTCGGTGATTCACCATATCAATCTGTATCGACCTATGCGGGAAATCCATACTTTATTGATTTAGATGATCTCGTTCAGAAAGGATTATTAACAAAAGAAGAATGCAATTCATATGATTTTTATGATAATCCTAGGTATATCAATTATGAAAAGATTTATCGTTCTAGATTTATATTATTAAGAAAAGCTTATGATAGAAGTAATATTGGGAACGATAAAGAGTTTATAAAATTTAAAGAAGATAATGCATATTGGCTTCACGACTATGCCTTGTATATGGCGGTTAAACAGTTTTTTCATGAAGTAAGTTGGAATGAATGGGACCTTGATATAAGGTTACGAAAACCCGATGCATTAAATTTATATCGGAAGGAATTAGCAGAAGAAATTGAATTTAATCAATTTATTCAATATACCTTCTTAAGACAGTGGAAAAAGTTAAAAAGATATGCTAATGAGTCGGGTATTCAAATTATTGGAGATATTCCCATTTATGTTGCATTTGATAGTGCAGATACTTGGTCAAATCCTGAGTTATTTCAATTAGACGATGAAAATAATCCCATAGCAGTAGCTGGTTGCCCACCAGATGCATTCTCGGCTACGGGTCAATTATGGGGAAATCCTTTATATAATTGGAACTATCTAAAACAAACGGGATACGATTGGTGGATTAAGCGAATCTCCTATTGTTTTCAGATGTATGATGTAGTAAGAGTTGACCATTTTCGTGGTTTTGATGAGTATTATTCGATTCCCTATGGTAACCCTACTGCAGAGTTTGGTAAGTGGGAAAAGGGTCCGGGATATGACTTATTTAAAGAAGTACATAAACAACTAGGTAATGTAAATATTATTGCGGAAGATTTGGGATTTTTAACAGACAGTGTAATCGAAATGGTGAAACAAACAGGCTATCCAGGTATGAAAGTATTGGAATTCGCCTTTGATTCTAGAGAAGAAAGTGATTATCTTCCACACAACTATCATGATAACTGTATTGTCTATACGGGAACCCATGATAATGATACAATAAAGGGTTGGTATCAGACCATAACAAAAGAAGATAGAGAGCTATCAAAAGAATATCTGAATAATTATCATACTAAATTATGTGATATACACTGGGACTTTATTCGTTTGGCCCACCAAAGTGTTGCAAATATATGCATTATACCAATGGGGGATTACTTAGGATTAGGAAGTGAAGCGAGAATTAACATTCCGTCTACTATAGGAAACAACTGGAAATGGAGATTGCAAGAAGAAGATATAACAAATGAGTTAATTTTAAAAATTAGAAAAATTACCAAGCTATATGGCAGAATATAATATTTATTGCATTTTTTTGTGTAAATGCTATAATTTATGCAGATACACCAATGCAAAGGAAGTATACCTATGGAAACTATCACAATTATGGATATAGCGAAAATATGTGGAGTTGGAGTTAGTACCGTATCCAGAGCCATTAATAATCACCCAGATATTAATGAAGAAACGAAAAATATGATATTAAAGGTGATAAAGGAGAATAATTATATTCCAAACAATAGTGCAAGAAATTTAAAACGTTCTGCGTCAAAAACCATAGCTGTATTAATTAAGGGTATTAGTAATCCTTTCTATAATAACATGCTAAAAGTTTTTGAAAAAGAAATACAAAATAAGAAGTATTCATTTCTTTTACATCGCGTAGAAGAGCAAGAAGACGAGATAGATATTGCACTTGAGTTAGAAAAAGAAAAAAGACTAAAAGGAATTGTCTTTCTTGGTGGGTTTTTCTCTCATTCAGAGGAAAAATTAAAGCAATTACAAGTGCCTTTTGTGTTAAGTACCATTGGTGTAACTGAAAAAATTGATAAAAGTGAATATTCATCCGTTGCGGTGGATGACATTAAAGAAAGTTATAAAATAGTTGATTATCTTTGTAAATTAGGCCATAAAAAGATTGCAATTATAACACCAACTCCAATGGACGAGAGCATTGGTAAGTTAAGGCTTCAAGGTTATTTTAAAGCTCTAGAAGATAATCAAATACCATTTAATCAAAATCTTGTTCGTTATATGGAAGAAAATATTGATACTGATACCTACTCCATGAAATACGGATACGAAGTAACAAAAAGGTTACTTGAATCAGGTGATGAGTTTACTGCAATTTATGCTATATCAGATAGTATGGCAGTTGGAGCTTGTAAAGCGATTTTTGAAGCAGGTAAACATGTACCAAATGATTATTCAGTCGCTGGATTTGATGGTATGGATATCTCATTTTATTATAATCCATCAATAACTACCATTCGTCAACCCGTAGAAGCGATGGCATATGAAACAATCCGAATTTTATTTGATATTATTCATAATAAAAATAGTCAGGAAAATAAAATATTCCCAGCTGAACTCATAATTGGACAATCCACTAGACAGATATAACAAAGTTAAGACTGTGGTAAACTTACAATGTTACTTATATATTGATATATATATAAGTAAAGTAATGTAAGTTTACTACAGTCTATTTATTTGGTAAATTCTTGTTGACAAAAAATTATCAAGTAGTATAATTTATATGTGCATATGCACATTATAAGAGGTATATGAGACCATTTAGTTTGTATTCTTGCATACATTTAATCGAATATTATTTTATCAGTTGTCCAGACGGGTAAAGATTCCCCTTAGGGCAACTGAAGCTAGAAAATTCGTATATATTGTATAATCAATTCAATAAACGATATAGTTTCGCAATTACCTAAAATATACACTATATAAGAAAGGAGATACCCTATGCCAAGAAATGCCAAATGCAGAAAAGTATGTGCTGAATTTCAGCATAAGGTATTTTCACCAGAGAATTGTAAAAAAGAATACGTAATTATGAATGTGGATGAATTAGAGGCATTAAGGCTTTGTGATTATGAAAATATGGACCAACTTGATGCAGCGAATAAGATGGGGGTATCCAGGGGGACGTTCCAACGTATTTTGTATTCTGCAAGGCAAAAATCTGCAGAAGCTTTGTGTTATGGTAAAGGTATCTGTATTGAAGGCGGAAATTATGAGATAGAGCCAGAATGCAATTGTAATTTTCCTTGTAAAAGGTGTATGAGATCCACTTGAAATGGATAATGATTAATTATATAAGATAAAGGAAGCAACTAAATCAAGTCATAATAGACAATGAATCTACTTAAATACATGAATGTGACAGTGATAAAGTATTTGTACTTGGCTTATAAAGTTATTTAAATATAAATTGATAGTTTGATCTAATTAATGTACCTTTTGGTAACAGAAATAATATTAGGCAATTGCGAAACCATATAGTTTATTGAATTGCTTATACAATATATACGAATTTTCTAGCTTCAGTTGCCGTAAGGGGCAAGATTCAGCTATAAAATTGTATAGTATAATCAATAAGGACATCTTTGGTGTTTCGCAATTGCCTACAGAAATAACATAAAAATAAGGAGATAAAAAAATGAGTGATGTTTACGAAACAGAAAGTAGTTGTGCAAGTGATTGTTCTAGCTGCAAAGCCAATTGTTCTTCAAGAAAGCCTTCTAAAGAAGACTTCTTAGTTCCTTTAAACTCATATAGCCGAGTAAAAAAAGTGATAGGTATTGTAAGTGGTAAAGGTGGTGTTGGAAAGTCATTTATAACATCATATCTTTCTGTATTAATGAATCGTAAAGGATACCAGACTGCAATACTCGATGCGGATATTACAGGACCTTCTATTCCAAAAGCTTTTGGTATTCATAGTAAAGCATCTGGAACAGAACTTGGTATTTTACCTGCAGTTACTAAAAATGGTACTAAAATCATGTCTGTTAATCTATTATTAGAAACAGAAGATACTCCAGTGGTTTGGAGGGGTCCAGTAATAGCTGGTACAGTAAAACAATTCTGGTCTGATGTACTTTGGGAAGACGTTGATTATATGTTTGTTGATATGCCACCAGGAACTGGTGATGTTCCATTAACAGTATTTCAATCTTTGCCAGTAGATGGAATAATTATAGTAACATCTCCACAAGAATTGGTATCTATGATTGTATCTAAGGCTGTAAATATGGCAAATACTATGGAGATTCCTATCCTAGGTTTAGTAGAAAATTACAGTTACATTGAATGTGGTAATTGTGGTGAAAAAATTAGTGTGTTTGGTACAAGTCATATAGATGAAATATCTGAAAAATTTGACCTGCCTGTACTTGGTAGAATTCCAATTAATCCAGCCATTGCTGCAGCAATTGATGGTGAAAAAGTAGAAGAACTTATGGGTAACTGGTTAGATACAGCAGCAGATACCTTAGAACAAATTCATCCAGTGAAAGCATCAAAAGAAGCAGAAAAAGCGGCGGAAAAAGCAGCAACCATAAAGATTGCTGTTACAACAGATGAAAATCATAATGTATTTGGGCATTTTGGTAAAACTCAAACATTTACAATCTATGAATTACGTGGAGATGAATTAATTAGTAAATCAACTCTAGATAGTAATGGTAGTGGTCATTCTGAATTAGTTACCTTATTAGCAGGTCAAAACATCAATGTTCTTATCTGCGGTGGTATCGGTATGGGTGCAATGGAAGGTCTTATGGACGCAGGCATCCTTGTTATACCGGGAGCACAAGGTGATGTTGATGTTGTAACACAAGCATATCTAGACGGTAGTCTAGAAGAGAATAATGAAGCAAATTGTGGCCATCATCATGATGAAAACCATGAATGTTCTGGCGAATGCAAAAATCATTAATCTTTATCTGAATCCATAAAACTTGCGCGTTTGATAGCATCGGTACCAAATCGGTTTCTTATGTTATCAAGCGCTTTATCTAATTTTTCATGTCTTTCATCTTTCAATAAGTCAAATAGGTTTAATTGCGTAAATTCCCCTTTTGTTAACTTAGTAGTTCGTACACCAAGAAGTCTAAGTGGTGCTCCGCTCCAAAATTCTTTCAATAACTTACATGCTGTTTGATGTATTACATTAGTTGTATTTGTAGGTGATAATAATGTGGTTTGATGTGTTTGGTGATTAAAATCACAATCCGTAACTTCAACAGTAATACAAGTGCATTTCATACCATCGGCACGTAATCTGGAGCTAACTGTTTCGCTTAAATCTAATAGGATTAGATTAGCAGTCTCAAAATCTATTACATCCTGTGATAAGGTAGTACTATTACCATAACCTTTGTTGGCAGCTGATGTAGATTCAACTACGGATTCGTCAATACCTTGAGAATTATTGTATATCATCTGTCCATGTTTGTTTCCTAGATGTGCTTTTAGTATATTTAAATCCATTTTGGCTATGTCACCGATTGTTTCTAAACCTAACCCATGCAAAACTTTACTAGAAGCTTTTCCAACAAAATAAAGCTCTTCTAAAGGAAGTGGCCACATTTTTGCAGGTATTTCTTCTGGATAAAGAGTATGCACCATATCAGGTTTTCTAAAATCAGATGCCATTTTTGCAAGTAATTTATTTGTAGAAATTCCTATATTAACTGTAAATCCAAGTTCTTTTTTTACTCTTTCTCTTATCTGCTCCGCTAGATCATTCGGAGATTTGTATCCATTACATGCACCAGTCATATCAAGAAATGCTTCATCAATGGAAAATGGTTCAATGCAAGGAGTGTACCTAAATAATAAATCCTTTAAGCTTTTGGAACATTGCTCGTATAAGTCGTGATTTGGTGGAACCAATACTAAATCTGGACATTTTTGAAGTGCTTTTAGTATGGGCTCGCCGGTTTGAATGTTGTACTTTTTGGCTGGAGTGGATTTAGCTAAGATAATACCATGACGTTTACTGATATCACCGCCAACTGCAGATGGAATTGTTCGTAAGTCGAGAGTTTCACCAAGTACTTCCTTGCGATACACTGCTTCCCAACTTAAAAAAGCTGAATTCACATCAACGTGAAAGATAATCCGCTTATACATAAAACACCTCCTTATTAATTGACTATTGTGTTTAATAGATAAAAACATTTAGTTGACAATAAAAATGCATCATTCTATGTTTTGATTTGCTCATAAAATGTCAAATCCATTTTACAATTATTATGAAAAATATAACATTATACATTGATTATTTTACCTTAGGAATTTATAATTATCAATATACTTTAATAGGAAAAGCTATATTAAAGTGGGGGACAGAACAAATATTAAAATAAGAAGAGAGGGTAAAAGATGGATATGAAAAAGAAAAGATTTCTGTCTGTTATTTTGGTGTGTGTACTGGTATTATTGGTTGCATGTTCGAAAGACAAAACAGAAACAAAAGTAACTCCTACACCAACTGTAGATGCTACGGAAACTGACAAATCAAATGACAGTGAACCAACACCTACACCAACGGAAGCATTGTTAGACGAAGTCAATACAGAACCAACAGCGGAAGAATTAGCAGCTTTTGAAGCTTTTGATCAGATTTATGAAGCGGAAGATGCGAAGCTTTTAGGTCGTGCAATTGTGGACAGTAAGAAAGAAGGATTTTCAGGTACAGGTTATGTGGATGGAATGGCAAATGATAATGACGGATGCGAATTTACCATTACCGTTCCAGCAAACGGTTTTTATGATCTAAATTTTGTTAGTGCTAGTTATGATGGACATAAAGAAAATACTATACAAGTAGATAAAGATAATATTGGCGTTGCAATCATAGAAGAAAAAGAATTCTCCGATTCTATTATGAATAAAGTTTATATGACCAAAGGAGAACATACCATTAAAATAATAAAATCGTGGGGTTGGATATACTTGGACTATTTAAGAATTACACCATCAAAACCGATGGATGAAACAGTATTTAATGTATCATCCACATTAATTAATCCAAATGCAGACGATAATACAAAACGTCTTATGAGCTTTTTAACAGATAATTATGGTAAATATACATTGGCTGGTCAATTTGCTGATAAAGGCAGATATAGCAAAGAGTTATGGGCAATACAACAAGCTACGGGTAATAAGATACCAGCTATTCTTGGGCTTGATTTAATGGAATACACTCCTTCTAGAGTGGAAAAAGGGTCAACATCAAAAACGGTAGAATATGCGATTGAATTTGATCAATTGGGTGGAATCATATCCATGTGTTGGCATTGGAATGCACCTACAAAGTATTTAACAACCAAAGAACCTTGGTATAGTGGTTTTTATACAAAGGCAACAACGATTGATTTGGCTAAAATCATGAACGGTGAAGATAAAGAAGGATATGATTTATTAATATCCGACATTGACGCTATTGCAGAACAGCTAAAACGTATACAAGAAGCAGGTGTTCCACTTTTATGGAGACCATTACATGAAGCAAGTGGTGGCTGGTTCTGGTGGGGAGCAGCAGGTTCTGATGCATACAAAGAACTATGGAAATTATTATATGATCGTTTAACCAACTATCATAAGATTAATAATTTAATTTGGGTGTGGAATGGTCAAAATAAAGATTGGTATCCTGGTGATGAATTTGTAGATATCATTGGTGAAGATATTTACCCAGGTGAAAAAGTATATACTTCACAAATTGGAAAATTCAACGCTGCCTTAGATTATACTGATACAAATAAAATTATTGCTATGACTGAGAATGGCTGTTTATTTGATCCAGATTTAGCATTTCGTGATGATGCAAGATGGGCTTGGTTTTCCACTTGGAGTGGAGATTTTGTAATTGATACACTGGGTGCTTTATCAGAGCAGTACAATGAAAGAGATATGCTTAATAAAGTATATAATCATGAGAAAGTGTTAACATTGGATGAATTACCAGATTTAAAGAATTATCCAATAAAGTAATAATCAATAATTAAACAAATAATCAAAACAAATAATCAGAACAAATAATCAGAACAAATAATCAAAACAAATAATCAGAATAAATAATCAAACGAATAATCAGAACAAATAATCAAACGAATAATCAAAATAAATAATAAAAACGAATAATAAAAACACAAGTAATAACAAAGTTTTTATTTATGATATGATAATGGCCAAAGTAAGTTAAATTATTAATATGCTTTGGCCATTTTGTATACTCATCTATTGGTATTGATAAAAATATATCAATTTTTCCGTTTATAAGAATTTTGTATTTCATTTTTTGAAAAAATAGGTTATAATAACAAAAAGTTGTAGTGTACTAAATCAACTAATCTAAAGTATATATGGAGGTATATTATGTTAGTATCAGCAAAAGATATGCTTAATAAAGCAAAAGCAGGTCATTATGCAGTTGGTCAATTCAATATTAACAACCTTGAATGGACAAAAGCAGTTTTATTAACAGCTCAAGAATTAAACTCACCGGTTATCCTTGGTGTATCTGAGGGTGCAGGTAAATATATGTGTGGTTATAAGACAGTTGTAAATATGGTTAATGGTATGTTAGAAGAATTAAAAATTACTGTTCCTGTTGCTCTTCATTTAGACCACGGCAGCTATGAAGGAGCTTACAAATGTATCGAAGCTGGTTTCTCTTCTATCATGTTTGATGGTTCTCATTACCCAATCGACGAAAACATTGCTAAAACTACTGAACTAGTTAAAGTATGTAGCGAAAAAGGTTTATCTTTAGAAGCAGAAGTTGGCTCTATCGGTGGAGAAGAAGATGGCGTTATTGGTACTGGTGAAGTTGCAGATCCTAAGGAATGTAAAGCAATTGCAGACCTTGGCGTTACTATGCTTGCAGCTGGTATCGGCAATATCCATGGTAAATACCCAGCAAACTGGACAGGACTTAGCTTTGAAACACTTGATGCAATTGGTCAATTAACTGGTGATATGCCATTAGTTCTTCATGGTGGTACTGGTATCCCAGAAGATATGATTAAAAAAGCAATCTCTCTTGGTGTTGCTAAAATTAATGTTAACACAGAATGCCAATTAGCATTTGCTGAAGCAACTCGTGGATACATTGAAGCTGGTAAAGACCAATCCGGTAAAGGTTTCGACCCACGTAAATTATTAGCTCCTGGTTACGAAGCTATTAAAGCTACAGTAAAAGAAAAGATGGAATTGTTCGGATCTGTTGGTCAAGCTTAATTCTTAATTAAATAATTTAGTAAAAAATAATAATAAAATATATTTAAAATTGTAATATTAAATTGTATTTTATTATTAATCGTATAAAGTCTGTTATTTCACTCTATGAAATAGCAGACTTTTTTTAATTTATTTGAAATTTGATTCGTATACCCAATCAAATTATTTATCGCATAATTCTAAACAGTATACTTTTAAGGAACAAATGAAATAATACTATTTATGATATAACTATAAAAAAATAAAGTTGTACGGTTGCATTGTAAACAACTGCATAAATATAATGCAAAAATAGTGCAAAATGTTAGCGTAAATATTAAAAAAGCTATGCACTATAATGTTGACAAGTGCGAAATCATAACATATAATATACTTAACAAGAATGTGATTTCACTGAGAAAACATTCATGATAATGCAATATAGTGCAATATAGTGCAATACGGTGCACCTATTGCACATATCACTAATACTAAATCATATTACTAAAGGAGATGCATTATGGGTGAAATAAAAATGTACGCAGATAATTTGCCAAATATGCCTTGGCAAAACAAGCCGGAAACAGCAATTGGTCCGGTTTGGAGATATTCAGAAAATCCTATCATTGGAAGAAATCCAGTGGAAGGTGTAGCAAGAATCTTTAATAGTGCAGTTGTACCATACGAAGGAAAATTTATTGGAGTATTTCGTGCGGAAACAAATAATGGTGTTCCACATCTTTATTTAGGACGTAGTGAAGATGCAATTCATTGGACATTTGATAAAGAAAGAATTCCTTTTGTAAACGAAAATGGTGAACCATTTATGCCTAGATATGCATATGACCCACGTTTAATTAAGGTTGAAGATACTTATTATATCATCTGGTGTACAGATTTCTATGGTGCAGCTTTAGGTTTAGCTAAAACTACAGATTTTAAAACTTTCGTAAGAATAGATAATCCATTTTTACCATTTAACAGAAATGGTGTATTATTCCCAAGAAAATTAAATGGAAACTTTGCATTACTTTCACGTCCAAGTGATAGTGGACATACACCATTTGGTGATATCTTTATAAGTGAAAGCCCTGACTTAGTATATTGGGGAAAACACAAACATGTTATGACTAAAGGTCATGGACAATGGTGGCAATCCTTAAAGATTGGTGGGGGTGCAGCTCCTATCGAAACAAGCGAAGGTTGGTTATTGTTCTATCATGGTGTTACTGGAACATGTAATGGTTATGTTTATAGCATGGGTGCAGCAATTCTTGATATTAATGAGCCATCTAAAGTGAAATATCGTTCTGAAAACTTTATTTTAACTCCAGAAGAATGGTATGAAGAAAGAGGTTTTGTTGCTAACGTAATATTCCCATGTGCTACTCTTCATGATGCTGAAACTGGAAGAATAGCAATTTATTATGGAGCAGCAGATAGTTATGTTGGTCTTGCGTTTACAACAGTTGATGAAATCGTAGCTTATGTAAAAGAACATCATGTTGACAATGCAGATGATGCAACTATTGGTATTATATAATATAAAAAACGAATACTAAAATACAATGAATAAAGAGATGGAATGCTTCATTCCATCTCTTTATTCATTCTAATGTATGAGTTACGAAACATTTTCTGTAATATATTGGAATGGATTTTACAGTATTTGCTTAATTTTTATCAATAGTAGAGAATAATACATATATTTTTCGACCAATATAAAAAAATGCATTGCAAGAGAACACGAAATTAAGTAAAATGGTTGTAAAATATTATGAAAAGTGTGAAAATGATTTCGCTGCCCGCATTTAATGCTATCTAACATAAATAATAGAATGCATTTGGGAGTCAAATGAGAAAGGAGAATATATTTTGGATTATTTAGAGAAATATAAATTATGGACAACAGACGAATACTTTGATGAAGCTACAAAACTTGAGTTAAAGGATTTGACAGGAAATGATACAGAAATTAAAGATCGTTTCTATAAAGATTTAGAGTTTGGTACTGGAGGACTACGTGGCGTTTTAGGTGCTGGTAGCAACCGTATGAATCTTTATACAGTAAGAAAAGCAACTCAAGGATTAGCTAATTATATATTAAAACAAGGTGGAGCAGATAAAGGAGTTGCTATTGCTTATGACTCAAGAAGAATGTCTCCTGAATTTGCTACAGATGCTGCCCTTTGCCTTAATGCAAATGGTATTAAAGCATATGTATTTGAAAGCCTAAGACCAACTCCAGAGTTATCTTTTACTGTTAGAGAACTAGGATGTATTTCTGGTATTGTTATTACTGCAAGTCATAATCCATCAGAATACAATGGTTATAAAGTATATTGGGAAGACGGCGCACAAATTACTTATCCGAAAGACGTTGAAATAATTACAGAAGTAAATGCAATTACTGATTATGCAACTGTAAAAACAATGGATAAAGAAACTGCAATAGAAAAAGGTTTATACAATGTAGTAGGTGCTGAAATT
This sequence comes from Anaerocolumna sp., assembly GCA_029239975.1. GTDB lineage: Bacteria > Bacillota > Clostridia > Lachnospirales > Lachnospiraceae > Anaerocolumna. The sequence continues at coordinate 31,590 of JARBTX010000026.1, read as the reverse complement.
GATGATAAATACATTGCGGAGCTAAAAAAATTAGTTGTTAATCCAGTGGCTGATGAATGTAAGAATATGAAGATTGTCTACACTCCGCTTCATGGAACAGGTAATTTACCAGTACGTAGAATTCTAAAAGAACTTGGCTTTAATAATGTATATGTTGTTCCAGAGCAAGAGCTTCCAGATTCTAGCTTTTCAACTGTAGGATATCCAAATCCAGAAGATCCTAAGGTATTTACTTTGGCTAAGAAATTAGCAGATGAAGTTGGTGCTGATATCATACTTGCTACTGACCCTGATGCTGATAGACTTGGAGTCCAAGTGCGTAATGAAAAAGGTGAATTCGTTTTATTAACTGGTAATATGTCTGGTGCTTTAATCGCAGAATATGTATTCTCACAAAAGGCAGAACACAACACATTACCTGCTAATGCAGCATTAGTTAAAACAATCGTAACTGGTAATATGGCTGATCAAATTGCAAAACATTATAATGCAAAATTAATCGAAGTATTAACTGGATTTAAATATATCGGTGAACAAATTAAATTATTCGAAGAAACTGGTTCTAATGAATATGTATTTGGTTTTGAAGAAAGTTATGGTTGTTTAATTGGTACTCATTCTAGAGATAAAGATGCTGTTGTTGCAGTTATGACTTTGTGTGAAGCAGCAGCGTATTATAAAACAAAAGGCATTACACTTTATGAACAAATGAACGAAGTGTTTGTGAAATATGGTTATTTCAAAGAAGACTTAGTATCTGTTACTCTAAAGGGTATTGAGGGCATGGAAAAAATCAAAGAAATTATGCAAAGTTACAGAAACAATCCGCCAAAAGTAGCTGGTGGATACAATGTATTAAAATTCAGAGATTATGAATTGGATACAATTACAGATATTTCGACTGGCGCGGTTACACCTACTGGTCTTCCAAAATCTGATGTATTATATTTTGAATTAAATGATGATGCTTGGTGTGCAGTTAGACCATCTGGTACAGAACCAAAGATAAAATTCTATTTTGGTGTAAAAGGTGAAAGTTTAGCAGATGCAGATGAAAAATTAAAGAAATTAGTAAATGATTCTGTATTCCAAGTTCAATAAGGAATGGTTTGAATTAAAAAAGGTAAAATATACACTTTTTATATACTAAAAATAATCAATTAGATTATATAAAACGGCTGTTACAATGAAACTATTGGTTCGTACTTAATATTACGAGATTTGTTCTTTGCAAAAACGAAAACTATAATATAGTTTCGTCATACAGAGATGAAATTAGGATATTAAGAACTACAATTGTATCTGTAACGGCCGTTTTGTATATTTATGGAGAGTTAATAGTAATAATTAGGATTTTAACAAAGTGAGTTCGTTCATATGATGAATTCGTTCAAAAAGTGAAATCGGTCACAAGGTGAATTCGTTCAAAAAGTGAATTTATTCAAAAAGTGAATGAATTCACTTGCAATATTGCGCTAATATTATAGTTCGCAGTTTTATACAGAATGGAGAAAAAATGACTTATAATAAAAACATTCATATCAATCAAGTAGGGTATACAAAAAATGATAATAAGATAGCTGTATTAGCTAATGTAAGTGGTCACTTTAAAATTATCAATGTAAAAAACAATCAATGCGTTTTTGAAGGAGATAGTAAAACCTGCAAAAATAAGGGAACAAGCCAGAATGAAAGCTGTATAGATGAAGCATCAGGAGATGTAGTTTCCTATTGCGATTTTAGTTCTGTAAGTGAAGCAGGTGAGTATTATATAGAATTAGAAGGACAAGGTAGGTCCTATACTTTCCTAATTGATAATGGTATTTATACAAGTGTTAAAAATGCATTATTAAAAGGATTATACTACCAACGTTGTGGTGTTGAATTGGAAGAGAAATATGCAGGTCCTTGGGCTCATGCTATTTGTCATACAAATCAAGCAAAAATTTATAATAATCCTGAAAAGACAATTGAAGTGTCTGGTGGATGGCATGATGCTGGTGATTATGGTAGATATGCAACTGCAGGTGCCGTTAGTGTTGCAGATATTTTGTTAAGTTATGAATTGTTTGGCGATGTTTATACGGATGATATACAAATTCCGGAGAGTGGCAATGGAATACCGGATGCATTAGATGAAGCAAGAGTGGAATTAGAATGGCTTCTAAAAGTTCAAGATAACGAAACTGGTGGAGTATATCATAAAGTAACAACAAAGTATTTTTGCGGTATGATTATGCCAGAAGATGAGCATGACGATTTATATGCTTTACCTGAATCAGCAGTTGCTGCTGGTGATTTTGCAGCTGTTATGGCTATGGCATATAGAATTTATAAAAAATATGATGAAACATTCGCAAATACTATGCTTGCAGCAGCAAAGAAAGCATGGGAATGGCTTGAGAAAAATCCTAATATACCTGGTTTTAAAAATCCACAGGATGTTAGTACTGGTGAATATGGTGATCCGAATTCAGAGGATGAAAGATTATGGGCTGCAACTGAGCTATACCGAGTTACAGGAGATGATAAATATCATTTATATATCAAAGAAATTTTAAAAACAGATGTTGATATCGTAAGTTTTGGTTGGGGAAGTATTGGAGGTTATGCATCGTTTTCGTATTTAAGAATGGCAGAGCAAAAAGAACAAGTTTTTGATGATGAAATTGTAAATGTACTAAAAAAAGCATTTCTTAACAAAGCTGACGAACTTGTATCCATTGCAAACAATGATGGTTATATGGCAGATGTATTACCGAAACAATATCGTTGGGGTAGTACTATGACAATTACAAATGGTGCACAATTATTAATATTATCCTATTACCTAACAGGTAACAAAGAATATGAAGAAGTTGCGATAGACCAATTGCATTATATTTTAGGAAGAAACCCAATGGGAATCAGTTATATTACTGGTATTGGTTCTAATGTAGTGAACAACGTTCACCATAGACCTTCTGATGCAGATGGTGTTGAGAAGGCAGTTCCAGGTTTAATATCTGGTGGTCCAAATTGGTCATTAAACGATGAGGCAGCGAAATCATTCATTAAAGAAGGTACACCAGCAGCGAAATGTTTTGTTGATCATGTTGGTAGTTATTCTACCAATGAAATAGCGATTTATTGGAATACACCAGCATTATTTGTGGCTGCATATGCAGATTATAGAAACAGCAGAAACTAACAAAAGTATAACGAAAATGGTTTCGGAAGTTCCCATTTAGCTTTTTATCAATATAAAAACAGCAACTTACATTAAAATGAACCTAAACTGACACCTGCCAAGTAGACAGGGTAGTTTAGGTTCATATTATATAAGTTACTGTTTTTGTTTTTGTCTATTATGAGTTGGTTAAACTTTTCTATATCAGTTTTTGACCACAGTTAGGGCAAAAATTAGCTTCACCAGTTTTTTGCCCGCAGTTAGGACAAAAGTTTGGTTTTATACTACTGTTACCGTTAGTAGATTGATTATTACCAGCATTGTTCATATTTTGCATCATTTGATTTGCCATCTGCATTCCCATCATCATTCCTGCCATATCAGATGCAACTCCACCGCCATGAACTTTACCAGAAGCGATTCCTTCTGTCATGGAAGCTTGTTGATATCGGTTCATATCGCCAATCATGCTATGAGAGGCATTCTTATTAATCATTTCTTGGATTTCTTCTGGATAAGTAAAACTCATAATATTAAATCCAGTTATAGCCATTCCTGTATCGAATAACTGCATATCAAGATCGGTTTTAATTCCATTTGCGATATCAAATGAATTCGCTTGGAGATTAAACATATCTTTACCTTCTTTTACAATCCATTTCATAATCAACTGATCTAAAATAGCTGTGATTCGTATCTTAACATCCTCGACCAAGTAACTATCTTTTACACCAGCAATTTTATCGATTAATTTAACGTAATCATTAACTTTGAAATTAAAGGTACCATTTGCACGGATAGGCATGCCACCAGGTAACTGTGGTGTTGGAATATTGATTGCACTCTTTGTTCCCCATTTTACTGTGAATTCCTTGGTGTTTATAAAGAGAACTTCTGCTCGCATTCCACTATTAAATCCGAAGCGAAATCCTTTTAATGTTGATAGAAAAGGAATAATTTCAGATTCTATGTCATAACTACCTTCATCTTTAAAAATTCCTTCTGTTCTTCCGTTAAACATAAAAACTGCATCTTGACCAGGACGTATGATTAATTTACTTCCTTTTTTAATTTCATCATTATGCCATTTATAGAAGATCATATCCTCTCGAAATTCTTCCCATTCTACTACATTTGAAAATTGACTTGAAAAAAGACCCATACTAAACTTCTTCCTTTCTTATATCGATTATTATTGACACTTGCAAAACCACATAGAATTTATTATAAACATGAAATAGCTACAAATTAATGGCTGAATCTTACTTTAAAGAGCAACATGTATCTATCATATTTGTATATAATTGTTTGCTATATCAAATTTGGTAATCGTAACGTTTTGCAATTGACTATATACTTTTTAGAATCCACGGCTACCACCACTATGGGAATGACCGCCACTTGAAATGCCGCCACCTCCACTGCTTCGTCCACCACCGTTGTTGTTACTGGATGGCTTTTTCACTCTTGTGGTTGTGGTACGAATATAATCATCTCTACTAGCTACAATTCTAGAATTTTTTTGATCAAGATACGTTCGGTTATTCGTTGTTACTCTACCACCAGCATTATATGCCATTACACCAACAGATACTGCACCAATAATAAGTGCAACTGCTAATTGAAAAAGGGAATTATAATATATTGGGTCATCTTGTGTGCCATAGTAATTACTTGGTCCATTATAAGAAGATTCACCATACCCATATCCAGAACCTTGTGCACCAGTGGCAGGGCTTATCTTTACACCTTGTTCTTCGTTCATATAATAGGCAGCTTGTTTTAAGTATTCTTCCATTGCATCAAAATATCTTCCATCTGATAATAATGGTGTAATATCATCTAGCATATATTCAATACGGTCATTATTAACATAATACTCTGCTTGCCCATAGCCTTGTATCGTAACAGAACGTTTACCTGGTTCCATATTAATTAATAATAGTACTGCATCACCAAACTCTTTATCATAACCAAACCCATTATTATCATAATAGTTTTCGAGATATGTTTTCACTGAATTTCCATTTAAATCATCAGTAGTTATTATTACCAGATCAACTTTGCCTTCTTCCCCATATTCAGAACTAAGCGACTCTAATTTAGTTATCTCATCATCTGTGAATAATCCATATGGATCATATATCATCTGGTCGCCAGGTGCTGCAAAAGCCACTGTTTGAAACAATGGTAATAACATGACACATATAATCAAAGCAATCAAACCAGTCTTTATAGTTGATATAAAAGTGTTCTTAATTCGTATCATAACCAAGGTCCTCCCATTATCACTATAATTATCTTAATTAGGAGTAAGGATGCTGCACTAATGCCAGAAAACCATGCTGCAATTTTACCTGCACTAAGTGGTGGTTTGCCAACAATTTTACCTGTTTGCCCATTCATTGCAAAGGTATGTTCTGATTTTTTATAATCATAACACACCATCCATACAGGAAAAAGTACATAATCTGCTTTTCGTTCTCTAATGTTAATATTCTTTTGATTATAAGTTGTTGATGAATATCCTGATATGGTGGAACGTATAAAGTCATCTACATAATCATCTACTCGATCTTTTACTCTTGGGAACAAAGCTTGATCATCGTAATTATACTTTTCTGCTAAATAACCAGCAAGATAAGGCATATTAAATTCTTTTAAATTATCATAATGGTAAGGCTCTAGTTTATCCATTAATTCATCATTCATTTTTTCGGAAGCATCAACTGGTACTTTAAGATAATTTAAGTCGACTTGGCGATATACATTAAAATAACTAGTTTCTGTTACTATATACTCTCCTTGGGAATAAGATCTTACTTTAGTACAAGTTGCATCTACCTCACCGCGTCCATTTAAATCATATAACCAAAAGGGTACGTACAAACCTGTTATACTTTTAATCCGATCTGCATTCATAAAGCCTTTTGGTGTTAATAATCCTTTTTTACACCATTTTTTAAATGCTTCTTGTGCCTGTTGTTTATTAATAGAAAATGGGATTACTTTTGCTGGGGCTAAATCACCGCTTAATCGATCGCTGATTACAACACCTGCACCACAAAAACTACAGGTAGTTGCGGTAGTGTCCTTATCAGTAATTAATACGGCACCACAGTTTTTACAGTGGTATTCATTCACATCATTCTCGGAAAAATGTTGGTGATTATTTTCGTTATTATGAAAATCGTTATCTGTATAACGATTCGAGTTTTGATTAGAACCTTCGTTATAGTTATCTTGGTCCATTTTTGGCATGGATTCTATGTTTTCATCTCTTCCGCAACTATCACAATGTAGCATTCCTGTGGTGCTATCAAAAGCCATATCAGCACCACAATTTGGGCACTTATATTGAACTACCATATACTAGCTCCTTCTTATATCTTTAATTATAATTTTTTGTTCACTTTGCCAAATTCAGATACGAAATAATTATAATAACTTATCATAGCTTATCATAATTATCATATCGTTTTATATATCATAATAGATTTATAATTATGACATCATCTGATTTTATTATAATAGTTACTGAGTGAATTTAAAAGCTAAATTTTAGCAATTCTTAATAGACATAGAAAAGGCTGTTGCAGAATTTGCAACAGCCATAGGATTCTATTTACTTAAGCTGGCTTTTAATGCTGCTAATTCATCATCTACATTGGAATCGGATGCATATTTCTTTGTTAAATCATGGATTGAATTCTCAGCGTTAGACTTATTAAGTTCTGCCATGGCATTTGCTTTGTCGATTGCTTTATCTGCGAGTTCTTCGTATTTACTAAAGCTTGCCATAGAATCATTTGCACTTGCCACGGATGAAGTCATTTTATTAACACGCTCTTGAGCTTTTGCAACAGCTAATTTGCCTTTTATCATATCCTTACGAGATTCTAATTCATTGATATCGGCTACTAGTTTATCATGCATCTCTCTCATGTTAATTGCATTGGTATGTGCTAAATCATAAGCTTCAGTAAGACCAGTAAGTTTTGAAGTTAAGCTAGCTTTTTGCTCTAAAAATTTCTTTGCATCATCTTCATTGTTAGCTTGTAATGCCTTTATTGCATAAGTTTGCATTTTATCAATTTCTTCCTGACATTCATTCAAAACTCTCTTTGCTCTTTGCTCTTCTGCCATAATAGTTGCTGTTTCTGATTTTACTTTTCCTAAGTCATTATTAAGGTTTCTTAAACACTGATCAATCATTTTTTCTGGATCTTCTGCCTTATCAAGTAATGCATTGATGTTACTAGACATTATGTCTCTAAATCTTGTTAAAATTCCCATATATATCCCTCCATCAAATCTATTTTATTTGTTGTTGTTCTCTGCCCTTTCAGTGTATAGTTTTTACAGCATAACGTCAAGTTAAAATATGGTTAAAATATTAATGAAAACATTAGAAAACTTAAGTTTTTTATAATATTAATATAACAGAATCTATCAAAAATATTATGTAAAAATTTAACCAAATGTATTATTGTACTTTAAAATTCAATTGACATATTTCTGTTGCTGTTGTACATTAAATATGTAATATTATTGCTAATATAGGTTTGCACATTTAGTTAATTTATTGTGCAAAACATTATGCTAAGGTAACGTGAAACAACAGTGAATTTTATTATAAATATTTGTTAAATAATACTATAAGTTTCATAATGGAGAACGTGTGAAATTGATTTTTTTATGCGATATAGTAAAGCTCTAGTATAATTTCGTGGGGACTCGGCAGAATGGAGGAATTTTATGGATATAAAACAATTTGCAGATAAAGGAATTGTTAGTTTAGGTAATCTATATAGAATATCAAAAGTGATGAAAAAGGCAGCTGCGGGAGATGATATTACAGTAGGTATGCTCGGTGGGTCTATAACCCAGGGTTCATTATCTAGTACACCTGAAACTTGCTATGCATATCTTGTATATCAATGGTGGGTAAATAAATTTAAAGATAGTAAGGTTACATATATTAACGGTGGAATCGGTGGAACAACATCACAATTTGGTGTTGCAAGAGTAGAAAGCGATATGCTTCTATATGAACCAGATTTTATTATTACTGAGTTTAGCGTAAATGATAGTGCTACGGATCTCTTTAAAGAAACCTACGAAGGATTAATTCGTAAAATGCTTGAATCTAAGTCAGAACCAGCGCTTTTCATTTTGAATAACGTTCAATATAATGATGGAGTGAATGCTCAAGCAATTCATAATGAGATAGGTGCCGCTTATAATTTACCTATGGTAAGCATAAAGGATAGTTTATATCCTGAAGTAGAAAGCGGTCGAATACTTGCTACAGAAGTTACCCCTGATGATTTGCATCCAAATGACTTCGGACATAAAATTGTATCTGAGATAGTAATCAATGCATTAGAAAAGATTTATAAAGAAGTATTTAATGGAAATGTTCAGGATAATTACAAAATACCTGATGTTACCGTAACAAAAAATAGATATATGGATTCAATTCGTTATAATAATAAGAATATTCAGCCAACATTAAATGGATTTACACCAGATTTGGTAACACAAGAGCGTATAACAGATATTTTTCGTAACGGTTTTAAAGCTAGACGTATTGGGGATACCATTCATTTTGAAGTAACAGGTGGGATGATATCAGTTCAATATTGCAAGACTATAAAACGTATTGCTCCGATAGCGAAAGCGGTAATTGATGGAGATGAAGAAAATCCTATTATTTTAGATGCTAACTTTGAACAGACTTGGGGAGATTGCTTATATCTTCAAGATCTATTAGTTGCTGGAGAAAACAAACTTCATACTTTAGATATTACTATTACCAATGTAGATGAAAGTAGTGACATCGATTTTTATCTAGTTTCTGTTATTGTTGCCGATAGGTAAATTAGACGTATTTAGATAAATGATCTATACTGGAGAAAATAGGTCGTTTAACATAATAATAAAATAAATAAATACAGTAATTAAGTCAAATTAGAATGAAAAAATGGTATATGGGGAAGGAGTAGTATATGTTAGCACAAACACCGCCTATGGGGTGGAACTCATGGAATACATTTGGTTGGGAGATATCTGAGAAATTAATAAGAGAAACTGCTGATGTATTCGTAGAAAGTGGCCTGCTTGATGCAGGATATAATTATTTAGTTATTGACGATTGTTGGTCTGAGAAAAAAAGAGATGCTTCTGGTGTCTTAATTCCGGATCCAAATAAATTTCCAAATGGAATGAAAGCAGTTAGTGATTATGTTCACTCAAGAGGTTTAAAGTTTGGTATGTATTCCTGTGCTGGAACAATGACCTGTGCAGGACATCCTTCTAGTCTGGAACATGAATTTGTTGATGCAAAAACATTTGCAGATTGGGGTGTAGATTACCTTAAATATGATTATTGTTATAAACCACATTATATTCCAGGACATTTATTGTATAAAAGAATGTCCATGGCGCTAAGAAATAGTGGAAGAGACATATTGTTCTCAGCATGTAATTGGGGTTCAGATGAATCTGAGAAGTGGATGAGAGCAGCAGGAGCTCATATGTATCGTTCCACTGGTGATATTCAAGATAATTGGGAATCTATAAAAAGACTTGCCTTAAGTCAATGGAATAAAGAATGTTACAGTGGCCCTTATTGTTATAATGATATTGACATGTTGGTAGTTGGTATGTATGGGAAGGGTAACGTTGCATTAGGTGGATGCAGTGACGAAGAGTATAAGACTCACTTTTCTTTATGGTGTATGATGAATTCGCCATTAATGATTGGCTGTGATATACGTAATATGAATGATAAGACTAGGGAAATATTGTTAAATAAAGAAATCATTGCAATCAATCAAGATCCAGAAGGTCGTCAATCTTATACCATGGAGCAATGGAATAATAGTGATGTGAAGATATACATTAAACCTTTATCAGATGGTAGTTATGGAATTGGATTCTTCAATATGGGCGATTCGGATGGTGAAGGCTCCTTACAATTCTGGGACATTGGTTTGCCAACTAGTGCTGGATTGGCACTTAAACTTCGTGATGTATGGGCGCATGAAGATGCTGGAATATTTACTGAGAATTACACCTGTAAATTAAAGGCACATGAATGCATGGTATTTAGAGCTGAATTGGTGAAACAATAAGAAAAGATATGGATAATGAGAAACAAAACAGATGTAGACAGTGTAATAAAGTTCTAACGAGAGATGAAAAAGCAATTTATTATCGCCTAGTAAATAGAGCAGCTACCGATTTTTTATGTATACCTTGTTTGGCAGAATATTTTAAATGTAGGGTAAGCGATATTGAAGATCGGATTATAAGCTTAAAGAAAATGGGCTGTACATTGTTTTCCGAGATAGATAAATAAATTAAACTTAAAATACAAAATAATGAGTGTCAGACGAATGACATAAAAATGAGGTGAAGCGAGTGAAAAAAATAACCATACAAGATGTTGCAAAGGAGTTAAACCTTTCAAGAAATACAGTTGCAAAAGCTTTGAATAATAGTGATACGGTTGCATATGAAACAAGATATGTAGTTATTAAAAAAGCATATGAGATGGGATATTCAAAACTATCGCCTATTGTATTAAATGAATTTAAAATAAAAGATAAATTAGAGAAAACAAAAACAGTAGTTGTTTTTGCGAGACGAGAATTATCTACATTTTGGAATCGAATTATAATGGGAATTTCAGATGAGCTAAATAAAAATAATTGTAGATTACAATTTAATTTTATCAGTGAAGAAGACGAGGCAAATCATGTTCTTCCGCTAGATATGCAAACAGATATGAGCGGTATTATTATCTTAAGTGTATTTAATAAATCATTTTTGGAATTGATTATAAAAAAGGATGTTCCGGTAGTTTTCTTAGATGGACCAAGTAATGTGCATGATATTGCATTCTTAGGGGATGTAATTATATTTGAAGGCGGATATAGTACAAAAATTTTAACGGAACATCTTATTAAGCAAGGTGCTAAAAAGTTAGCGTTTATAGGAGATACAAGTTATTGTCGTACTATAGCTGACCGATTCAATGGATTTATGACTGCATTAAAAGAACATAATATTCAACCAGATGAACATTTGCTTATTACGAAACATGTTGAGCACAAATATTATAGACAAGAAGAAGTGGAAGCAGCTTTTGAAAAGTTACCATATATGCCTGATGCATTTGTCTGTGCAAATGACGATATTGCAAGAGATATTATGCTGCTACTTAGAAGAAGAGGGATTAAAATACCGGATGATATTTTAGTAACTGGTTTCGATGATAAAGAAGAGGCAGAATTATTATCACCTGCATTAACTACAGTGCATGTTGGAAATCAACGTATGGGTAGACGACTAGTGCAACGATTAATGTGGCGACTTGATAATATGGATTTACCAAAAGAAATTGTTATTATCAATACTGAGGTAATAATACGAGAATCATCTATTAAAAAGAAAATTTAAGAAAACATTAGTGCATAGTTTTACATATATTCTTAAGACTGTCTAACGATTTCTTATGGTTTTTGAAAATACATTTATAATTTGTTTGATACAAATGAAATGATGCATTACGAAAACTATACGAAAACGTTAGACAGTCTTTCTTTGTTCTCTGTTGTTATTTTATCTAATAGATTTAATCCACCATGAAATTACAATAAATATTACAATTTTACATTTGCAATGTGTGCATTTAAGCGTGCAAAAATGAAAAGTCATGCACAATACACTTGCCTAATCAAGGAAAGCACATTAGTAATTATATACAATATTTATGTTTCGGAAAACATTTTCGGTGTATAAAAGAGATACATTAGTGAAAAGTTCACAGTTAAAATGATAATATATTATTGACAAATGGGTATTTTTTATATAAAATTAATGTAACATAAATAAACAATATATGCACAAATCATTGTGTAAAATATTACAATGTTGATGTAAAGTTTAAGGAGGAGCAAGATGCCAAAACGTGGGAAACTTAATAAAATCATAGCTATTGCCATGTTGGGTTTCATGTTGTTTGATGGGTCTTTCTTAGGGACTAAAGTAGCTTATGCAAAAACCGAAACTACTTTAGGAGATTATGAAAATGTATTAGGTACATATTCCGTTAGTTCCGAAGCGATTGACTATAAAGATTACATGAATCAATTTGATAATAGTAGACCGAGTGAAGAGTACGTCATCGATGCTGCTGACTACTCAAGAGTAGACGGCATGGAAGTTGAAGCTTATACAGATTATGAGGGTATGGAAGGTACCTCTATTCGAACAGGTGAAAGTGGTTTGATAGAATACGATGTAAATATTAAAACTGCTGGTTTTTATGACATCTCACTTCTTTATTATCCTATTGAAGGAAAAAATGCATCAATACAGAGAAGTTTCTTCGTTGATGGAAAGATTCTATATAATCAATTGGCTTTAATCGAATTTTCAAGAATATGGATGAATCAAGTTGATAGTTGGGAAAAAGATAATCAAGGTAATGATCTTAAACCAAAGCAGGTAGAGAATCCAGAATGGATAACAAGTTATCTTTATGATAGCGAAGGTTATGAAACGGATGAACTATCTGTTTATTTGACTGCAGGTGTTCATACAATCACAATGGTATCTCTTCGTGAGCCTATGTTACTTAGAAAATTAGTATTAAACAACACAGCAGAAATCAAAGAATATGCAACAATAAAAGCTACACAAGATGATGCAGGATATCAAGATTCAACTGGGCAAATGATTGAAATTCAAGCAGAAAATGCTGACAGAAAGTCTTCACAGATGTTGTATCCAGTTCAAGATCAATCTTCACCATCTGTTACCCCTTATGATGCAAAAGAACTTAGAAACAATTCAATTGGTGGAAATTCATGGAGACTTGTAGGACAATGGCTTGAATGGGATTTTGATGTAGAGCAAAGTGGTTATTATTATATTACACTTCATGCAAAACAAAACTTTGTTAAAGGTATCTATGTATCAAGAAAGGTTACAATTGACGGTGTTGTTCCTTTTAGTGAAATGTACGATTATCCATTTAAATATGAACAAGATTGGAGATTGGATAATCTATCCAATGGCGAAGGTGAGCAATATAAATTCTATCTTGAGAAAGGTTCTCATACCCTACGCATGCAAGCAGTACTTGGAGAATTTTCTTCTATCGTTAGTGATGTACAAGGTGTTGTAACTGATTTAAATGCTATATATCGTAAAGTAATTCGTATTACTGGTATTGCTCCAGATGCATACCGTGATTATCAAATAGAAAGAAGTATTCCAGGATTATCAGATGAATTAATTGGAGTGCGTGACAGACTAGATGATGTAATAAAGAGACTTAGAGAGACAGCTGGAAAAAGTAGTGATAAGGAAGCGGTATTAATCACTATGAGAGACCAATTAACTGAACTTTCTAAGGATGTTGAAAGATTTACTAAAGTTTTAGGTTCTTATAAAATTAACATGAGTGCTTGTGGAACTTGGATCACTCAAGTTATTGAACAACCTTTACAATTAGATTCTATTTACATTTATTCACCGGATCAAGACGTTGAAAAAGTAAATGATTCCTTTATTGATAAAGTTGTACATGAGTTTAAGAAGTTATACTATTCCTTCATTATTAACTATAATCAAGTTGGTAATGTAGCTGAATCAAATGAAGAATCTACTACAATTACCTTATGGGTAGGTACTGGTAGAGATCAAGCGAATGTAATTAAATCGTTAATTGATGAAACATTTACAAAGAATACAAATGTAAATGTTAATGTTATGTTAGTAGATATGGGAACATTATTACAGGCAACTCTTGCAGGTCAAGGTCCGGATGTTGCAATTCAGGTTGGTAATGATTTACCAATGAATTACGGTTTACGTAATGCGGTTGCAGATTTAAGTCAGTTTGGCGATCTTAGTGAAGTTAAGTCTCGTTTTTATGATAGTGCAATGGTGCCATTTGAATTTGAAGGTCATACTTATGGTTTACCTGAAACTCAGACATTCCCTATGATGTTCTACCGTAAAGATATTTTAAATGAGTTACAGTTAAAACTTCCTAAAACTTGGGATGAGATGAAAGTTGCTCTATCTGTGTTAACTAAAAATCAGATGGATCTTGGTATGCTTCCAGCAGAACCAATTTATGCAATGTTCTTATATCAAAATGGTGGAACTTATTACAATGATGGTGCATCAAAATCAGCTCTTGATAGTGATGCAGCTGTAAATGCATTTAAAGAGTATTGTGAACTTTATACAGATTATAAACTGGATAAAGAAACTAACGTATTACAAAGATTTAGAACTGGTGAAGCACCTATTATCGTAGCTGATTATACACTTTATAACAGTTTACAAGTCTCTGCTCCTGATATCAAAGGATTATGGGGATTTGCACCAGTACCTGGTGTGTTAAGAGAAGATGGAACCATAGATAATACAGTACCAAGTACAGGTCAGGCTTGTGTTATGATGGAAGCTTCTGATGAAAAAGAAGCATCTTGGGAATTTATGAAATGGTGGACATCAGCTGAAACTCAGACAGCATATGGTAAAGAAATGGAAAGTTTAATGGGAGCATCTGCGAGAATTGCAACAGCTAACATTGAAGCATTTGGTAACTTGCCATGGCCAGTAGCAGATTATGAAGCATTAAGCGAACAATTCAAGACTGTAAAAGGAATTCCACAGGTTCCTGGCGGATATTTCTCTTGGAGAAATGTTAACAACGCTTTCTATAAAGTTACAACTGAGGTTGATACTACATCACCGAGAGAAGCATTAATGGATTATGTAATCTATATTAATGATGAGATTAATTATAAACGTGCAGAGTTTGGATTGCCGTTAGCAGAAGAATAGAAAGACGGGAGGGAAAAAGTTGCAAAAACAAGATAATTATAAAAATGAATGGTCCTTAAAGAACCGTATAAAAAGAAGTAAGGCTTCTTATGTTATGATAGCGCCTTATTTTATCCTGTTTTTCTTATTTACTGTATTACCTGTTTTAACTTCAATTGTTTTAAGTTTTACTTACTTTAACATGTTAGAATTACCAAGTTTTACAGGTTGGACTAACTATTTAAGATTGTTACTAGAAGATGATATCTTCCTAATAGCACTTAAGAATACTTTTATATTTGCTGTTATTACAGGTCCTATCAGTTATTTTATGTGTTTAATGTTTGCTTGGATCATCAATGAGTTCTCTGGTAAGTTAAGAGCATTTTTAACATTAATATTTTATGCTCCTTCTATATCAGGGCAAGCATTCTTGATTTGGACTATCATTTTATCTGGTGACCGATATGGTTACTTAAATTCAATATTAATTGAAACTGGCTTTATAAATTCACCTATTCTTTGGATGAAAACAGAGAAATATGTTCTTCCAATGTTGATTATCGTACAGTTATGGTTAAGTTTAGGAACAGGTTTCTTATCCTTTATTGCAGGCCTTCAAACAGTTGATAAGAGTTTATATGAAGCAGCTGCAGTAGATGGTGTTAAGAATCGTTGGCAAGAACTTTGGTATGTAACATTACCATCCATGAGACCACAGTTAATGTTCGGTGCAGTTATGCAGATTACCGCAGCATTTTCTGTAGCAGATGTATCCATTCAATTGGCTGGTAACCCAAGTATTAACTACGCTGGTACTACAATTGTTACACATCTTTTGGATTATGGTACTACGCGTTTTGAAATGGGTTATGCATCCGCAATTGCAACTGTACTGTTCTTATTAATGGTTGGTTCCAATAAGTTAGTTCAAAGGATATTAAGAAAGGTAGGGGAATAGGATGGCGAAAGCTAGAGACTATATGAAGCCGAAAAGGCATCTATTTCGTAAACAAAAACAGCTAAACCGTTCCGCTGCTGGTAATGGTATATTATTTTTCTTGATGGGTATATGTGGTATATTTATGGCTTTACCATTAGTTATTATTGTAAATAATGCGTTAAAACCACTCGATGAAATTTTCACATATCCACCAAAGATTTTCGTAAGTAACCCTACGCTAGAGAATTTTAGCGACTTATTCGTATTGATGAGCAGTACTTGGGTACCTTTTTCAAGATATATTATTAATACTATATTAATAACAAGTGTTGGTACCATTGGTCACGTTATCATTGCATCATTAGCAGCGTACCCACTAGCTAAACATAATTTCCCTGGTAAAAAGTTTTTGTTCCAGATGGTTGTTTTATCTCTTATGTTTTCCTGGACAGTTACTCAGATACCAAACTATATGATTATTTCATGGTTACATATGAATAATACATATTTAGCAGTTATACTTCCAGCTTTCCAATTTGGTATGGGCTTATACTTGATGAAACAGTTTATTGAGCAGATTCCAGATTCGCTAATTGAATCTTCTCGTCTAGATGGTGCTTCTGAGTATAAAACATTTTGGACAATAATCATGCCAAATGTTAAACCAGCTTGGTTAACCCTTGCAATCTTCCAATTCCAACAGATGTGGGGTAATACTGGTAATACATTCTTAAGAGATGAACAATTAAAACCAATGCAATATGCATTGCAACAGATTACACTTGGTGGTGCAGCAAGACAGGGTGCTACAGCAGCCGTTGCCTTTATTATTGCAGGTATACCAATTATCTTCTTCTTAGCATGTCAAAGTAACGTTTTAGAAACAATGACCACATCAGGTATGAAGGATTAGGAGGGGTAGAATGAAAAGAAAATTAAAAAATCTGTTACTTATCCCGATGATTCTTATGATTACATTATCATCAAGTATGGTAGCATCAGCCACAAACTTACCATATGATACTTATAATTTTGATTATTGGAATTACGTTGTTATGACACCAGCCGCTTACGTACCAGATACAAATATATCTGGATTAAAGTTAGGAATTGGTTCGTTTGTAAATCCACAAGATTTATATGTAGCAGAAGACGGTTTTGTTTATGTTGCAGATACAGGTAACAATCGTATCGTGGTATTAAATGCAGATATGTCTAGTGTTGTTAAGGTAATCGATACCTTTGATAACAATGGCACTGCAGATACCTTCAAGGCGCCAAGCGGCGTGTATGTATCAGGAAAAAATCAAATTTATATTGCCGATACAGAAAACTTTAGAGTAGTTGTTCTTAACGCAGATGGAACGTTAGTAAAAATTATAAGCAATCCAACTAGTGAAGTTTTAGATAAAGGATTTGTCTTTAACCCATTAAAAGTTTCTGTAGATTATGCAGATAGAGTGTATGTAATTGCAAAAAACATGTTCCAAGGTGTTATGGCTTTTGACGAATTAGGTAACTTTACAGGTTTCTCTGGTACAATATCCGTTAATATTTCACCAGCAGAAAAATTCTGGAGAAGATTTTCAACAAAAGCGCAAAGACAAAAACAAGTATTATTTATTCCAACAGAATTTACTGGAATTGATGTTGATCCGGAAGGATTTTTATACGCTACAAGCATTGACAATACAGGAACCCAAGCTGTAAGAAGACTTAACCCAAAAGGTGAAGACGTAATAAAGAAGGGTGAAAAGAAAAAAGTCGGTGGTGATATCGATTTCTCAATGCGTGGAACTTATGGCGGAGCATCTTATATCTCTGACGTTGTAGTTAGAGAAAAAGGTATCTATTCCATGATAGATACAAGAAGAGGCAGAATTTTTACTTACGATCATGAAGGTAACTTATTATATATTTTCGGTGGTCTTGGCTCTCAAGCTGGAACATTTAGAATTCCGGTTGCAATAGAAGCGATTGGAGACAAAATTTTAGTGTTGGATTCTTCAAGAGCAGAGATTTTAACTTTTGTGGAAACTAAGTATGGTAGTTTAATAAATGATGCAGTTGGCTTACGTTTTGATGGTGATGAAAAATTAGCTGTTGAAAAGTGGGAACAAGTTTTAAAATTAAATGCTAACTTTGAACTTGCTAATATAGGTATTGGTAAAGCTTACCTAACAGCTGGTGATAACAAAAATGCTATGAAATATTTAAAACTTGGTATGAGTAAAGATTATTATTCTATAGCATTTAAACGTTATCGTAATGAGATATTAAAGGATAACCTTGGTTACATTCTAACAGGTGTTATTGTTTTGGTTGTTGGAGTAAATGTTTTTTCACGTATAAGAAAGCATAAGTCAGGAAGGAGGAATGAAGATGACTAATAATGTATCTTCATCAGGGAGAAGTAAGACTTTTACGAAAGAAAAATTATTATATCCTTTTTATGTATTAAAGCATCCTTCTGATGGTTTTTATGAAATTAGACATAGAGAAAAAGGTAGTGTTTTAATAGCACTAATCATATTAGTTTTATTTAGTGCATCTTATACATTAAATAGAGAATTTGCTAGTTTCGTGGTTAATGATATAAATCCTAAAAGTATCAACAGTATTATGGAATTAGAAGGTGTAGCATTGTTATTCTTTCTTTTCTGTGTTGCCAATTGGTCAATAACCTGTTTAATGGAAGGTGAAGGAAGATTAAAAGATATTGTAACGGTAAGTGGATATGCAATGTTACCAATGGTACTTGCATTTGTACCAGCAACAATTCTTTCTCAATTTATTGCAGCAAATGAACAAGCATTCTACCAACTAATTATGACAATATCCGTTATATACTTTGTAATTTTATTATTGATGGGTATTATGACAGTGCACAACTTTACCTTAGGTAAAACATTATTTACATTAGTTTTAACAGCATTGGCAATGTTCTTAATTATTTTCTTGGGCTTATTATTTTACTCATTGATAGATTCTGTGGTTGGCTTCTTTAAGAGCATATACATAGAAATGCTATTTAGAACTTAGGAGGGCGGTATCGTGAAAAAAATCAAAAAAATTATTCTTTCATGTGTAGCCGTACTTCTTGTAGGAATTATCGGTTATTATGCACATTATTTCGTTAAGTATGTCTGGTATGATGAATATAAAAATTCACTTGTTAAATATGATTATGAGACAGGTAAGGAATTTAAAGCCTTAGACGATAGTGAAAATAGTGTAGCTAACATGGTATTAGTTGCAGAAAATGAAACATTAAAATTGTATACCAATTTGGAAACAACTGAAATAGCAGTTTATGATAAGAGAAATGGAGTTACTACATACTCAAATCCTATTAATGCGGATAATGATACCGTTGCAATGGGTGTAAATAAATCATTCTTAAAGTCTCAAATCATTATTGACTATTATAGTGAATCAAGAACTAGCGGTACAATGAACAATTATGATATGAGTATAAAAAATAATCAGTTCGTTACGGAAGGTCTTGAAAATGGTATCCGATTCACTTATACATTTGGTGATTTAGGTAGCCCTACAGGTATTGTTCCAATCTATATTACCGCAGAAAGATTACAAACATACCTAGATAAGATGGAAAAAGCGGATGCTCGTAATATTAAAAATAAGTATAGAGAATCCAAAACAATGGAAGGATTCTTAGAACTTGCTTCCGGTGCTCAAAAGAAGGCTACTTTAACTAAAATGAATAAAATCTTAGAAGCAGCTGGTTATACTGCAGAAGATTATCAAGCAGATATGGCTGCAGCTTCTGGTAATGAAGCAGAAATCGTAACGTTTACTGTTCCAATTGAATATCGATTGACAGATGATGGACTTGATGTATCGGTTCCAACTTCACAGATTACAGAAACTGGTGGAGCAAAGATTTATGATATACAAGTACTTCGTTACTTTGGAGCAGCAGGAACTGATGAAAATGGCTATATGGTAGTACCGAATGGATCTGGTTCATTAATCAATTTTAATAATGGAAAAACAACTGCTCCTGCATATAATCAGTTTGTTTATGGAATGGATCCGTTGGTTATGGATTATACCGTTGTTGAAAATACTGAAAGTGCTAGATTACCATTATTCGGTATTAAAAGAGATAACAGTGCTATTCTTGCAACCATAGAAAATGGTGATTCCTTAGCCAATATAAATGCAGATATTTCTGGAAAATTAAATAGTTATAATTATGTTTATACGAATTTTGCAGTAAGAGGTGCTGAAAAATTAGCCATGTTTGGTACAGTTGGTCAACAATCAGAATTACCAACGGTAGAAAAAGAGATGTACAATTTAGACTTAAAAGTAAAGTATACATTCTTAACCAAAGAAAATGCTAGTTATTCTGGAATGGCTAAGTATTACAGAGATCGTTTGATTTCAGAAGGAACTTTAACCGCAAATGAAGATTCTGATTCCATTCCATTTTATATGGATGTTATTGGTGGTGTAAAACAAACAGCGCATTTCATAGGAGTTCCATACTTGGAAGTATATCCAATGACTACTTTTAAAGAAGCAGGTAAAATTGCTGATTCACTATTTGCATCGGATATTACCAACTTAAGAATGAATTATCAAGGCTGGTTTAATGGTGGATATTATCATGATATTCCTTATACAATTAAAGGTCTTGGTAAATTAGGCGGTAAGGGAGATTTAGAAGACTTAACTGCTAAAGTGGAAGCAGCTGGTGGTAAAGTGTTTGCAGACGTAGCATTCCAAAAAGTTACTTATATTGCGAAGCACTTCCGATATGATGTAGAAAGTTCAAAATATTACGCAGGTGGATATATTGCTCAGTTTGGTGCTGTAAGTCCTGTATCCTTAAGGAATATGTCTTCGTTAGGATATGCTGAAAATTTTTACAACTTAATTTCTCCAAAATTTTTACCACGCTACATTGATAAATTCGCTGATAAAATTGGTGATTATAATGTGACAGGTATTTCTTTAAGGGATTTAGGAGACTCTTTACAATCTGATAAGAAGAGAACCAATGTAATCAATAGAGAAGATGCACTAGACGTTGTGATTGACCAATTTAAGAAATTGGATAATGTAGGTAAAGATATTATGGTGAATGGTGGCAATGAATATGCTCTTCCATATACAGATGATATTATTAATATGCCATTAAGTCATAATGCATTTTATCTTGTAGATGATGAAATTCCTTTTTATCAAATGGTTGTTCATGGATTTGTTGATTATACAGGTACAGCAATCAATTTAAGTGATACTTATGATAAAACAGAGGTACTTTTAAGACTATTAGAATACGGAGCAGCGCCTCATTTCACATTTACTTATGAAGATTCTAATAAAATTAAGTATTCAGCATTAAATAAATTGTATTCGACTCAATATGAAGACTGGTTAAATGACGCAACTATTTTATATACTGAACTAAATGGAGTTCTTAAAAATGTAACAAATAGTGCGATTGTGTCACATGACATTATTGCACCTGGCGTTAAAAAAGTAACTTATGATAATGGTGTAATAATCTATATCAATACGAATAAAACAGCTATAGATGTAGATGGTTTAAACCTTGCTGCTAGAAGCTATGTGACAGAGGGGGTTAAATAATGAAAAAGAAGAAAAGACTAACGCTCTCACAAAAAAGAGCAATCTTAGGATTAACATTTATATCTCCTTGGATCATCGGTTTCTTGGTATTTTATGCAAGAAGCTTAGCATTAGCAATACAATTTAGTTTAAGTGAAGTTATTGTAGCAGATACTGGTGGCTACTCTACAAAGTTTATTGGACTTGACAATTATAAATATGCGTTGTTTGAACATGCTTCCTTTAATCAGGTGCTTGTAAATTCAATTTTTGATATTGTAATTGATGTACCTTTAATTATATTTTTCAGTTTGTTAATGGCGATTCTTTTAAACCAAAAATTCAAAGGAAGAACTATTGTAAGAGCGATATTTTTCTTACCAGTTATCATGAATTCCGGAGCAATTAATGATGCAATGGAGTTAGCAAGACAGGTAATTGCAGGTGGTTTAAGTGCAGCTTCTTCCGAAGCTATGAGTGCAACTAGTTCACAGGTTAATATGCAGTTTTTCTTAGGGCTTTTTATGGATCTTGGTATGCCAGACGGTATAATTAATTATATTGTTGAGGCGGTTGGAAGAATTTACGACATTGTTAAATCCAGTGGTGTTCAGATAATTATCTTTATCGCTGCATTACAAGCAGTTCCAAGTTCTTTATATGAAGTATCTAAGATAGAAGGTGCAACTGCTTATGAAACATTCTGGAAAGTAACATTTCCAATGGTAACTCCTTTAATTTTAACCAATACCGTGTATACAATAGTAGACTCCTTTATCACAAGCCAAATCGTTGACGTAGCTTATGAAGAAGCATTTACCAATTATACATACGGTTTAAGTTCTGCTATGAGTATGCTAAGTACGTTAGTAGTATGTATCATATTAGTAGCGGTTGGGGCTTGGATTTCAAAGAAAACATTCTATTATAATTAGAAGGAGGGAAAGAGAATGAAGATTTTAGAAATGATTAAAAATCCTAGAGCAACTGTTCAAAATCTTAAGGATGACAAACAGTTTGCCAATGACAGAAAAAAAGCAGTTCACATGAGTAAGACTTTCGTACTTTCCCTATTGAGATTCGTAATTATAGTGGGTATATCCTATATCATCTTAGGTCCAATTATTACTGTAGTCAGCAGATCCTTTTTCTCAGCTGAAGATGTATATAATCCAGTAGTATACCTATTTCCACAGGCACCTACTTTGGAGAATTTTAAATTATCTTGGCTTCGTATGGATTATGTAAAGACATTACTTAACACTTTAGGTTATGTATTACTCTTAATGCTTATACAAATTATGATTACTTCAATGGTTGGCTATGGTTTTGCAAGATTTAATTTCCCATTCAAAAAGTTATTATTTGCATGTGTTATTATAACGATTGTTGTTCCTACACATACCATCATGCTTCCATTATATATGTACTTCCGTAAATTTGATCCAGCTGGAATTGTTAGTTTGATTCAAGGTGTGGATGGTGGAATCAATCTTCTAGCAAAAAGAATTCCAATGTTTATAATGACTATATTTGGCGTTGGTCTTCGTTCTGGTTTGTACATTTATATCTTTAATCAATTTTTCCGTGGACTACCAAAGGAAATTGAAGAAGCTGCATTTATCGATGGTGCAGGTCCATGGTACACTTACTTTAGAATTATGTTAGTAAATGCAATACCATCTGTAATTACAGTTGCAGTATTCTCACTTGTATGGCAATACAATGATATGTTTTACAGTAAGCTATTCTTAATTGATTCAAAGTTCTTAATAAGTAAGAAAATTACAACGTTACAAGCATCCATTGCTAACTTAGATCAATTAGACGATCCAACATTAACACAGCTATATTTATATGCTGGTATCGTGCTTACTATTTTACCTGTAGTGTTATTATACGTTATTCTTCAAAGATATTTTATGGAAGGTGTAGAGCGTAGTGGTATTGTTGGATAATTGTGTATTAATATTGCATTTTTGCATCATTATGCACAATGGAGTGTGAAAAAATAATTAAAAATTATTATATAATGTGTTGCAAAATGAAGCAAATTGTAGTATAATTATATACAGAGTAAACAATATCAAGGCAATGCCCCATTTGCTTGCTCTCGACAGTTAAGGGGATTGTAGTAGTGACTGTCGGCCGACTTAAAATACAGGCAAAACAAATAAAAGAGGAGGTCTTGTTAAATGAAGACAAGCAAAAAGTTTTTAGCATTATTATTAGTAATGATTATGACATTGTCTCTTGCAGCTTGTGCTAAAAAAGATAAACCAGCTACAAGTGATGAGGCTACAACAGCTCCAACAGAAGCGGTAGTTGAACCTACAGCAGAACCAACAGAAGCACCTGCTGAAGAAGTTACTGTTAGACATGAAGGAACAGAACCAAGAACAATTAAAGTTGGTACTTGGTACGATGTATTTTATGATAGTAGACATACTTCACCTGAAGATAATCCAGCTGAAGCAAATATTGAAAATGCAGAAATGCAAATTGCTAACATGAGAGCAATTGAAGAAAAATATAATGTAAAATTAGAATTCGTTAACTTAACTTGGGAAGGTATCATGGAAAGTATTAATACTTCCATTATGGCTGGAACACCTGACTGCGATATCTATATGGCAGATTTACAATTCGGTGTACCTGCAATTGTTGCAGATTTAGCACAACCACTTGAAGATTTCGTTCCAGCTGATGACGATATCTTTAATGACCAAACAGTTATGAAGAAATTAAATCTTTTTGGTGCTGATAAGAATTACTTATTCGCTGGTAGTGCAATTGAAACTGGTGCAATAGGTTTAGCTTACAATGCAACTATGATTGATCAATTAGGCTTAGAATCTCCACAAGATCTTTATGACAAAGGTGAATGGACTTGGGATAAATTTAAAGAATATTTAGTAGCAACTACTAAAGATAACGATGGTGATGGATCAACTGATGTTTATGGTTATGGTTCAATCTGGACTTATACACTTCCACAATTAGTGTTATCTAATGGTGGTACTATCGCTGGTTCTGAAACTGAAGGTTTTAGTTCTAAACCAGTTGTAGAAGCTCTTGATTTTATTTATGATATGTACAATACATCCAAGACAGCTAGACCTTGGAATGCAGATGACTGGAATGACAACTTAAATGCATGGAAAGACGGAAAGGTTGCTTTCTGGGGAACTCAACACTGGGTACAATCTGGTGCAGAAGTTGAATTTGATATGAGTATCGTTCCTTGGCCAGTTGGACCAAGTGGTAACAAAGATACAAATAATACAATCTATGCTGGTGGAAACTGGTACTTTATTCCTAAGGGTGTAGCAGAACCTCTCTTATTATACAAAGTTATGTATGATTGGACTAACTGGTATGCTGGTGATTTATCTCTTAGAGATAACACAGAATGGGCTGAAAGCTGTTTCGATACAGAAAGAGACTTTAACTATATCTTAGAAATGGGTAAAAAACCTACTACTGATTTATGGAATTTCATCGGATTTGATGCAGGAGCACCTATGATGCAAATCATAAATGGTGAAGCTACTGTTTCTCAAGCAGTTGAAGCTAACAAACAATTATTACAAGATATTTTAGACAAATTATTTAAGAAATAATAAATAAAGAATGAAGGGAGCGTCGCAAAATAGCTGATTAAGCTACTGAGCGATGCTCCCTTTTTCTCTATAGAAAACTATGGGGGATTTTTAACATACAGATAATAAAGTGGTACTATATGAATATTTCAAGATGGATTTCTTTTTATATCTGAAGATGTAAAAGTCAAATTTATAAGTATGGATATTAATATGGAGGAGATAATGAGAAGGTATAAGATTAAGGGTTATTTTTATTGCTTATTGGTGATAGTTGGCATCAGTATATTTTTATATGGTTGTAATAAAAAAAGTGGGGAAACGACAAACCTGATAAACAATGATATTAACACTTTGGAGTCGGTTACAGAAGATAATGCTAAGAATAATACAGAAGAAATAGCAAGTGCTGATAATAGCAGTGATCGAACTAGTATAGATGACAGTCTTACGTTATCGGATTTTACATATCGTTTTGATCAAGTAGCAATGGGTGGTGGAGGTTTTGTAAGTGGTCTCCTTGGTCATCCAAGTGAAAAGAATTTGTTCTATGCAAGAACGGATGTGGGTGGAGCATATCGTTGGAATGAAGAAGCAGGTGAATGGATACCTTTAAGTTTTGGTGTAAGCGAAGCAGATAAAGGTCTTTTAAGTATTGATGGTATTGCAATTGATAAAAATGATCCTAAAAAATTGTATATGGTTGCAGGATGTGATTATTATAGTAATAACAAAACAGTAATTTTTATTTCCAATGATTATGGTGAGACTTTTATAACAGTGGATGTTACGAACTTAATAAAAGTTCATGGTAATGGAATGGGTAGACAAAATGGAGAACGAATTGCTGTAGATCCTATGAATGGAAATATAATATATTGTGGTGGAAGAACCGGTGGTTTGATAAAGAGTATAGATGGTGGTTTAACCTGGGAGAAAGTAGAAGCTTTCCCAGTGAAAAGTACGTCTAATCAAAATGGTATTTGTTCAATTGTGTTTGATAAAGATACAAAATCTTCAGATAACACAACACAACGAATTTTCGTTTCGGTATCTAGAAGTGGTGAAGATAACATATTTATGTCTAATGATGGTGGGATTACGTGGAATGCAGTAGAAGGCTTACCAAAGGACTTAATGCCACAACGAATGAAATACGATGGTAATGGAAATTTGTATATCACCTATGCTGATTTTGAAGGACCTTGGAATAGCACTACAGGGGGCATCTATCGTTATGATATTAATTCAAATAAAGCAGTTGATATATCACCAAGTGATAAAAGACCTATGGGTGATATTGCAATAAATCCTGCAAATCCAAATCAATTAGTTTGCTCTACAATGAATACTTGGTGGAAGCAGCCAAATGGTTCTGACGGTGATATATTTTATACTTCAACAGACCAAGGAAAGACATGGAAGAATATTTTAAATACAATGACTATGAATGATAATGGGTGTACGTGGATAAAAAATTACTCCATACATTGGAGTGGTTCTTTGTTATTAGATTCCTTTCATACAAATAGATTGTTTGTTACATCGGGTAATGGTATATTTACCTGTGATAATATATGGGATAATCAAAACGATTTTTATTTTAATGCAAAAGGATTAGAAGAAACTGTACCGCTAGACTTAGTAAGTATACCAAATGGTGCATTACTATCAGTTATAGGGGATTATAGCGGTTTTGTGCATAAGGATGTAAAAGAATATGGAACTATATATAAACGAGCATCAGGATCAAATTACAGTATTGCATATGCAGCGAATAAAGTGGACCATTGGGTGCGTATTGTAAATGAAAATAGCATTGAAATTCTCCTTACAAAAGATGCAGGTGAAACTTGGACTGCATTAAAAACTGCACCAAAATTATCCGATGGAAAAGCCAAAGAAGGACATGTTGCTATATCAGCGGATGCATCTACAATATATTGGAGTCCTTCAAATGGTAGTAACACTTATTTTACAAAAGACGAAGGAGCTACTTGGGAAATTTGTAAAGGGTTATCTTCTGATATTTACTTGGTAACAGATCCTAGTGATACCAATTATGTATATGCAAATAGTGGTCATATTTTTTATGTAAGTAGCGATGGTGGTAAAACCTTTAAGTCTAAATACTTTAATTTAGGTGGTTATAAGAGATTTGCAATTGGTTTAGATAAAGACAGATCAATTTACATACCTTGTGGTGAAAAAGGGATTGCAATATCGACTGATCTTGGAGAAAGTTTTATACAACTAAAGAACGTAAAGTCCTGTAGTGCTCTTGGTTTAGGTAAGGCAAGAAATGAATCAAGACCATATGTAATCTATATGTGGGGTAGTGTAACCGAAAGTCCAGAGAATATTGGGTTATTTGCTTCTGAAGACAATGGTGAAAGCTGGATTCGTATCAATGATGATAACCATCAATTTGGTGGTCCTGGTAACGGAGAATTTGTTATTGGTGATATGAATGTGTATGGACGTGTATATATGAGTACGGTGGGACTTGGTATTGTATATGGAGAAATAGAAGAAAAGTAACATATGTAAGCATTATTATATTATGATTGCTTAAAATAGGATGCAAAGTGAAAAAAGATTGACAAATAATTCAATCTTTTTATAATTAAACTACGGATTGTATTTAAAATAGAATAAATATGATTATAGTTAATAATAAAAGATATAATATTTACCATAAGCAGATTAGTAAAGAGTTTCTTAATGCTAATCTGCTACTTCATGATAATAATAAGTGATTATAGAAAGAGAGAATTAGTATGTGGATTGCAGATGGATGGAAAGATTATGAAGTAATAGATACTTCTAGTGGCGAAAAATTAGAGCGTTGGGGTGGCTATATACTGGTTCGTCCAGATCCACAAGTTTTATGGGATACTCCAAAAGAAGATGTTAGATGGAAGAAAAAGAATGGACATTACCACAGAAGTAATAAGGGTGGTGGTGAATGGGAATTTTTTGACTTACCAAAACAATGGAAGATTAATTATAAAGAATTAACCTTTAATTTACAGCCATTTAGCTTTAAACATACTGGTTTATTTCCAGAGCAAGCAGCAAACTGGGATTGGTTTAGTAAGATTATTAGTGAGAAAAGAAAACTTGAGCCAGATCGTGAAATAAAAGTTTTGAATTTATTTGCATACACTGGTGGTGCTACCATAGCAGCAGCAAAAGCTGGTGCAAGTGTAACTCATGTAGATGCTTCTAAGGGTATGGTGACTTGGGCGAAAGAAAATGCTACATTATCAGGATTAGGAGAAGCTCCGATTCGTTATATTGTTGATGATTGTGGTAAATTTGTGGAACGTGAGATTAGAAGGGGTAATCGTTATGATGCAGTAATTATGGATCCCCCATCTTATGGAAGAGGCCCTAAAGGTGAGATATGGAAGATAGAAGAGAGCATTCATCCTTTTGTAAAACTATGTGCTGATGTGTTAGTGGACAAACCACTATTCTTCTTAATCAATTCTTACACAACAGGTCTTCAACCTGCAGTGCTTTCTTATTTGTTAGGTATTGAATTAAAATCAAAGTTTGGTGGAAGTATTGAAGCTGATGAAATAGGATTACCAGTAACGAACAATGGATTAATTCTGCCATGTGGAGCATCAGGAAGATGGGTTTGCTAACCGATAATCACTATAACTATTTATCAAGGGGAGATTATGAAACTAGACCGTTTACTTGGTATTTTAACTGTACTTTTACAAAAAGAGAAAGTTACTGCACCGTATTTAGCCAGGAAGTTTGAAGTGTCCCGCAGAACCATAAATCGAGATATTGAAGATATATGTAAAGCTGGAATACCACTTGTTACTATGCAAGGAGCAAATGGTGGTATTACAATAGCAGAAGGATATAAGATTGATAAGAATCTTTTTACTTACGAAGAACTAGAAAATATTATAATAGGTTTAAACGGTATTAAAAGTGTCACAAAGTCAGTGAATGTAGAACAGTTGATAGATAAGTTTTCTGTAAAAAATGAAAGTGTAAATTCAATAAAAGATAATATAATAATTGATTTGGCTTCGTTTTATAAAGGTAGTTTATCTGAAAAAATTAGCTTACTAAAAGATGCTATTCGAACTAAGTATAAGGTGACTTTTCGCTATTTCGGAGCAAATGGGGATAGTATACGACAAATAGAGCCCTATTATATTACATTTAAATGGTCATCCTGGTATGTATTAGGATATTGTTTGGTTCGTAATGATTTTCGGCTGTTTAAATTAAATCGAATGGCTGAGTTAAATATAATAAATGAAACTTATGTACCAAGAGAAATACCAGTAGAAAAAGAAGATTTAGATAATTATTTTTTGGATAATATAAATGTTACAGTTCTTTTTGATGAAAGTGTAAAATATCGCTTAGTGGATGCTTATGGAGTAGATTCATTTATTACTCAAAAAGATGGGAGATTATTATTTCAATCTAATTTTACCAATAAACAGTTTCTGATTGATTGGCTTTTTAGTTTTGCTGATAAAGTTGAAGTTGTTGAACCACAAGAATTAAAAGAAGAGATAACAAAGATTGCAAAAAATATTATATATTTATATGAAAAAACATGACAGCTAGTTGTCGTGTTTTTTCTTTATAATAAAACTATAAAGCAATTTGTTAAGTATGAATGTTTTAACAATATTAGTTCGTGATGTAGTTCTAATTAAACAATCATATTTATAATCGTTTTTGAATTGTTAATTAAAATAGTTAGATTGAGAGGGATAAGACTTATGAAAGCAGAATTTAGTAACATACCTAACACATTTAAAGAAACCTGGCCAGGAGAATTTCAGAGCTTTTCATGGCAAGATTTCTTAACTTGTATTCCATCTGTTCTACTTGTAATTACATCCTATAAAGCAAATGGGAAAGAAAATGCTTGTTTACAATCCTGGTCAACTTTTGTAGGGGATAGTGGTGAGTTTATATGTATTATAGGATCTGTATCAAAAAAAGGGCATTTATATGAAACACTAAAAGAAAATAAATGTTGTGTTTTAAATTTTCCTACAAGAGATATCTATAAGAAATGTGAAGATACCATTCAAAATAATAATTATGATGACGATGAAATTACTCTATCCGGATTAACATCTGAGAGAGCAATAACTGTAAATGCTCCACGTATTAAGGAGTGTTTCCTAAATATTGAATGTGAATATCTATGGGAGAGAGAACACTTTGAAAATAGTAGAGATGTAGTAGTGGCTTTAAGATCAAAACACATTTGTATGGATAGTGCCATGTGGGATGAAAATGTACAAGGGCGTTTTGGAAAAGACGGATTTATGTATAATATCCATTCATCGCGAAATCCTGATACGGGGGAAGTTACACCTGATTGTTTTGGTGCTATTGAAAAGTATTAATAATAAGTATATAGTATCTTTAATATGGAGAGAATTAGATACTTATTTTAAAACGAAGTTCACCAAGAATAATTTGTAAAAAAAGTAGATTTTATATGATCGGTTGATTTACATTAAAATAAGACGAATTACTGTAATTAAGAAGAGATTATTTCTTGATGTAGAGTAATTATTATAATTAGATTACTTTTAAAATAAGAAATAAATATATTAATAGGAAGTAATCAACTACTAATAGGAAGTAATCAAGTATTAATAGGAAGTAAACAAATACTAGTAGGAAGTAATCAACTACATATTAATAGGAAGTAATCAAATACTAATAGGAAGTAAACAAATACTAGTAGGAAGTAATCAAATACTAATAGGAAGTAATCAAGTATCAATAGGAAGTAAACAAATACTAGTAGGAAGTAATCAAGTATCAATGGGAAGTAAACAACTACTAATAGGAAGTAATCAAGTATCAATAGGAAGTAATCAACTACTAATAGGAAGTAATCAAGTATTAATAGGAAGTAAACAATTATTAATAGGAAGTAATAATCAAGCATTAAGAAGAATACTTTGACAATTGAGAAGATGTTATTATGTATAAATACTCTATTATAAGAGATGATACATAGTACTTCTTCTTGCATTATATTACAGTAAAAAAATTTGAAAAAACTACTTGCATATTTTTTTTAACTGTTGTATACTAATTGATGTTGTGACATTGATAGCGTAGAAGCGTGAGGTTGCTACATACTTTGTAGGTTTTCCGTGGAGCGAATGTCAAGTTATGAAACTGGCGACAAGTCACTGTACAAGACAAAAATTTCTGCTACGGGCAGATAAACGTGTAAAGTTTGTGTTTTAACTGGCAAATCATTTATTTGGTTTGCATTTCGAAGTTTTAATGCTATGACACACACGGTTGAGTGTACAGTCACCGCTTGTCGTACTGCAATTAAGTGCGAAAAGGAGGCGACTTTTTTTATGGCAAGTCAAGTAATGAGAATT
>JARBTX010000025.1 GCA_029239975.1 Anaerocolumna sp. | reverse complement strand
CGTAATGTGTGATCGAAATTTAT
This sequence comes from Anaerocolumna sp., assembly GCA_029239975.1. Lineage (GTDB taxonomy): Bacteria > Bacillota > Clostridia > Lachnospirales > Lachnospiraceae > Anaerocolumna. The sequence continues at coordinate 49,709 of JARBTX010000025.1, read as the reverse complement.
ATTACGCGGTAGGTTTAATAATTTTACAACAATAAAAGGCAGATAAATTTTATAATAAGGTTATGGGGAAGCCATAAATGATTAGCTTTAAAAGCTACAACTTATTATAAAATTCGTCTGTCTTTTGTTCATTTACTTGCGTTTCTTAGGTGTTACTAGTATAATAAGCAATACAATGTTAAAATTTAGACAAGTAATGAGCATAAATATGCGAATGATAAGAGATTAGTGGAAAAAACAAAATTTTATTAATGGCGGAGTAATTCACTTTGAAAAATATTACGCTAATGTTTAAAATCGCAGTGCTTTGGTAGTATGGAGGATTAGGATGAAGAAAAATGATATTATATTGGTTGCAATAATTTTAGTAATTGCGGCAGCAGGATTATTGTATGTAAATCTTAACAAAAAAGGTGGAGATTTAGTTATAGTTCGTGTTGATGGAAAAGTTGTAGAAGAGTTACCACTAAATAAGGATACAACCCAAATTATAGAAGGTGTTGGTGGAACAAATAAATTAATTATAGAAGATGGACATGCTGATGTTATCGAAGCTAGTTGTCCGGATGCATTATGTGTACATCAAAGACAGATTGAGCATGATGGAGAAACTATTGTATGCCTGCCAAATAAAGTAGTTGTAGAAATACAAAGTGATAAGAAAAACGAAGTAGATGCAGTAGTAAATTAAAGAAGATACCTTGACAGGTTAGGTGAGATTATCTAAAATACTGTTATCATCAGGGATGTTAAGGAGATGTACATGCACAAAATAAAAAAACAAAAAATCTTTGCATTACTGTTCATGTTAATATTAAGTGTTTCCTTATCTGGTTGTGGCTTAAATGTACCAGGAAGTGATACAAGTGAAGATAATAGCAAAGATAATGATTCGATTACAAAAAGTGAATTTAAGTTAAATACTATTGTTTCCATTACTTTATATGATTCAAAGGATGAAAGTATATTAGAAGGTGCAATGGCAGTTTGTGATAAGTACGAACAAATATATAGTAGAACATTGGAAACAAGTGAGTTATATAAATTAAATAATAGACAATTACCATCTGCTGATAATAGTAAGAATAGTTATGTAGTTTCCGATGAATTAGCTGATTTAATTGGTAAAGGATTATATTACAGTAAACTATCAAGCGGAAGTTTTGATATTACCATTGCCCCAGTTTCTTCACTATGGAATTTTACTTCTGGTGAAAAAATTGTACCTGATGCAGATAAGATTGCAGAGGCAGTAAAACATGTAAATTACAAGAACTTAACAATAGAGGGAAATGTAGTTACCTTGAAAGAAGATGCTACTACCATTGATTTAGGTGCAATTGCAAAAGGATATATTGCAGACCGAATAAAAGAATATCTATTAAAACAAGGTGTTAAGAGTGCTATGATAAACCTTGGTGGTAACGTGTTATGTGTTGGAACTAAGCCTGACGGTATACCATTTAAAGTTGGAATACAAAAACCATTTGCAGATCGAAATGAAACTACGGCTATTATGGAAATTAGTGATTTATCAGTAGTATCATCTGGTATTTATGAACGATATTTTATAAAGGATGATACACTATATCACCATATTTTAGACCCATCTACAGGGTATCCATATAAAAATAATATTATAGCAACTACAATTATATCGAAATATTCAACAGATGGAGATGGGCTTAGTACAACAACATTTGCATTGGGATTAGATAAAGCATTAGATTTAATAAATAGTTTAGATGATACGTATGCAGTATTTATTACGGAGGATTATCAATTACATTATTCCGAAGGTTTTTTTGAAAATATTAAGGTAGTAGAAGTGGAATGATGGAATAGACAGATACGATACGAAAAGTTACGGGAAGGAAAATAGTATGGAGAAACGAGTGGAAGATTCCATAACAGAACAAATACAGATTCTCATGCCACAACATATTAATGGAGCCGGCAGATTATTTGGTGGTAAATTAATGGAATGGATTGATGTGGTAGCAGGTGTTGTTGCAAGAAGACATTCAGGTTGTGATGTAATTACTGCCGCAGTAGATAATCTTAGGTTTAAAGAAGGTGCCTATAAAAATGATACTCTTGTTTTAATAGGTAGAATAACGTATGTTGGAAATACTTCCATGGAAGTTAGAGTAGACACTTATGTTGAAGCTCTATCTGGTATGCGCAAAGCGATTAATCGTGCATATTTGGTTATGGTTGCATTGGATACAGAAGGTAATCCTACTAGAGTTCCTCGTTTGATAATAGAATCAGAATCAGAAAAAGCCGAATGGGAAGGCGGTTGTAAACGTACAGAATTACGTAGATTAAGGAGATTAGAAGGCTATTAGATATAGACATATCATTGGACAAACAAGCATATATTAGAAAAAACAAGCTTGGGGGCCCAAGGATGCAGCAATATATTGAAGAAAGAATTATTGAATTAGCCACTTATACCATTGAGAAAAAGGCTACGGTAAGAGAAACTGCTATAAAATATGGAATTAGCAAATCTACCGTACATAAGGACCTGCAAGACAGATTGCCCACTGTCAATATGCAGCTTTACCATGCTGTAAATGAAATACTAATGTTTAATAAGTCTGAAAGGCATATACGAGGTGGATTAGCAACACGAAAAAAATATAAATGTGTTTTGTCTTAATCGTATAATCGAAAAAATGTGTCAACTACTAATAAAATATGGGAGTATTGCAAAAAATAGTTTAAACTAAATTGCAGTACTCTCTTATTTTTGCTTTCAAATAAAAAGATTGAAAAGTATATAATATATGATACAATGGAATTTGTGTCGATAAGTAATTTTTCGAAAGAAAAGGTATAAAAATTGGAGGAGAAAATGACAGATAAAAAAGAACATTATGGTATATTTACCGCAATTACTATGATAGTAGGAATTGTTATAGGATCAGGTATTTTCTTTAAAAGTGATGACGTATTAAAATCTACTGGCGGAAATATAATGTTAGGAGTTTTAGTTTTATGTATTGGGGCGTTTAGTATTATTTTTGGTAGTTTAACATTAACAGAGCTTTCTATTCGAACAAAAAGAAGTGGTGGTTTTGTTGGATATTACGAAGAGTTTATATCGAACAAAGTTGCATCAGGATTTGGTTGGTTCCAAACGTTTGTTTATTACCCAACATTAACGGCAGTAGTTTCATGGGTAGCTGGGATTTATACTTGTTCACTTTTTGGAATTGAACAAACATTAGAGACACAAATTCTATTAGGATTTGTATTTATGGTTTTCTTTTATGCAGTTAATATATTATCCGTAAAATTAGGTGGTTATTTTCAAAATATTTCCACAATCATCAAACTAGTTCCATTAATTGGTATAGCTGTATTTGGAGTATTTTTTGGACAAGCTCATCCTGAAATTCCAGAAGGAATAACTTTGGCTATGAAAAGTAATGTAGGTATTGGTTGGCTTGCAGCTTTAGCTCCAATTGCATTTTCCTATGATGGTTGGATTATCGCTACTAGCATCACCAACGAAGTAAAAAAACCAGAGAAAAACATGCCACTTGCTTTGATCATTGGACCATTGATAGTTCTTGGGGTGTATTTACTTTACTTTTTAGGAATTACCAATATGTTAGGTACAGAATATATTATGTCCACTGGCAACGAATCTGTAAATAAAGCAGGTGAATTGTTACTTGGAGAAAATGGCGGCAAAATATTATTAATCTGCATCATTATATCCATCTTAGGTGTTGTAAATGGTGTAACTCTAGGTAGTTTACGTATGCCACAAGCACTTGCAAGTAAAAAAATGTTACCAAATTCAGATAAAATAGCGAAGATTCATCCTACTTATGGATTATCCCTTGGTTCTTGTTTGATCTCCTTTATTGTATCAGTAGCTTGGTTAGTGATTCATTACTTTACGCAGAAGGCAAATCTACTAGGTGGTGGAGATATTAGTGAAATTGCTATTGTATTCAGTTATATATGTTATACTTTGCTATATGTAAAAGTAATAAAAATGAAAAATGAAAACATCATTAAAAGTGTATTCAAAGGAATTATTTGCCCAATATTTGGTTTGATGGGTTCAGCCATAATCTTAATTGGTGGAATCGTTTCAAATCCAATGTATGTCACATTATTTATATTGTTTTGTCTATTAGTTAGCATGATTGGATATCTCTTTTACAAATCAAAAAATGAAAGAGCTTAAGGGATGTATCAATAAAAAGCCAAGGTCTTAATCTATATTGTGACGTCAAACATGATATAATTTATTCTTTTCATGCATACAATATACAAACAAGTATAATAGGGGGATATCCTTTTGAAAGGCTATATAGAAGAACGGGCAGTAGAAATCGCAAACTTCATTATTGACAATAATGCGACTGTTAGACAAACAGCAAAACAATTTGGTATTTCGAAATCTACCGTACACACAGATGTAGCTTATTAGAAAGGTTTTTGGATAAATGAAAGAAGAAAAATTGCTTTAAGAAAAGATAAAATAACCACGCTATGTAAGATGACATCATCATTTTTACAAAGCGTGGTATGTTTTTTGTTAAGACGTAAAATTTGATATAAAGATAAATTATCTATAGAAACTTTTTTTTCTTAAAATAAATAATAAAAGAAACAGCTACTGCAATTGATATTATAATTACAAAAAGGTATCCATATTTCCATGTTAGTTCAGGCATAGTTGTAAAATTCATACCATACCATCCAACAATTAATGTAAGCGGTAAAAATATTGACGTAACCACAGTGAATAATTTCATGATATTGTTTAGATTATAATCCATTTGGGAATGGTATGCATCCCGTACATGAACACAATAATCTTGTAGCATTCGCGCATTGTTACTCAATCTAGAAACTCTGTTTGAAAATAAAGCAAAATAACGGAGTTGATCTTCAGCAAACAAGTCTAAGCCATTTTCTTCTAATTCTTCGCCAATCTGAATTAATTGTTCATAATAGTTGTTTAATAATAATAATCTTTTTCTCAGTCCAGATATAACAAAATTAATATCTTTATCTAGTTTGTTAGCATTTATTTTATCCTCGTGTTCACTAATCTTTGATTCTAGTTTTTCTAATATGATGAAATCTTGATTAATAAGCCGTTCTAGAAATCCATATATTAATTTTTCGAGTGTGACTTTAGTTAGATTTATGTGATGTACGGTTTCAAGTAATTTATTCCTTATGCTATCATCTTGATCTTCAATTATAACAATAAGAAAAAGGTTATGTTTAATATAAATTCCGAAACGATCTTGCATCTTCATTAAGTATTTTGTATCAAGTCCGGAAATAACACCAAAATGATAATCTTCATATACATCAATAGCACCATGAATATGTTTAGAACAATGCTTACATTCTTCCACTGTAGCTGGAGAGAAACCAAACGTTTTATAACTTTGTTCAAGTTCATCTAACGTTACAATTCCTAGAGTTAAAATATCCAAGTTTACTGCATTTGTTTTTATTTCAGTTAATGGTTCTTTTATTTGAAAAAACATATTGTTCTTCCTTTCTATCCTATATATTACCTTAAGTAATTCTGAAATATATAATACATGATTATATCACAACAAACTGGTGGTGGGAATATATACTAGTCTCATAATACGCAATTAATTATAAGTTTCTACTAGAAAAGGTAAATTTATTGGTAGTAATAATTGGGAAAATTGTAATTTACCAAAATATGTGATTATTTATTAGTATTTTATCGTTTATTTATTATTAAAACTAATTAATAGAATGAAAAATGTTATTTAAATTAATAATAAAATCATATATAATAAGTCTGGTTAGTTAATAAGAAATAGAGGGGTTTATTTCAATTTCAAACTGAAAACAAACAAAGGAGAGAAATTATGGACAAATTTTTCAAACTTAAAGAGCATGGAACCAATGTTTCTACGGAAGTCCTTGCCGGATTCACAACATTCTTTGCAATGGCTTATATTATTTTCGTAAATCCACAAATGCTTCAACAAACTGGTATGCCAAGTGGTGCAGTATTCTTGGCAACAATCATTGCTTCTATCGTAGGAACTTTAGTAATGGGTCTTTTTGCAAATGTACCATATGCACAAGCTCCTGGTATGGGATTAAATGCATTCTTTACTTTTACCGTAGTATTTGGACTTGGTTTCTCATGGAAACAAGCTCTTGGTATGGTTTTCTTATGTGGTATCATTAATATTATTATTACAGTTACAAAGATTCGTAAACTTATTATCAAAGCAATCCCAAATAGTCTTCAAAGTGCTATTGGTGGTGGTATTGGTATCTTCATCGCATATATAGGAATTAAAAATGCAGGTCTTTTAAGTTTTACTTCAGACCCAGGAACATATTTAGCTTTAGATAGTGGAACGATTGTAGCAAGTAGTAGTGCAGTTCCTGCTCTTGTTGAATTTAATAATCGTAGTGTTATTTTAGCTTTAATTGGTATCTTTATTTTATTCTTACTTTTAATATTAAAAGTAAAAGGTGCTATTTTTATCGGAATTGTATTAACTACCATTGTAGCTATTCCTATGGATTTAGTTGATTTATCTACACTTAGTACAACTTCCGGTTTATCAACTTCATTTGAAGAGTTAGGACAAGTTTTTGGTGTTGCGTTAGGTAAAGAAGGTTTATTATCTTTATTCACAGATGTATCTAAGATACCATTAGTACTTATGACAGTATTTGCATTTAGTTTATCTGATACATTTGATACACTTGGAACATTTATTGGAACTGGTAAAAGAACAGGTATTTTTGATGCTGCTGATGAAAAAGCACTTCAAGAAGGTACTGGATTTAAATCTAAAATGGATAAAGCATTATTTGCAGATTCAATCGCAACTTCAATTGGTGCTATCTTTGGTACATCCAATACTACTACATACGTTGAAAGTGCAGCAGGTATCGGTGCAGGTGGACGTACAGGTTTAACAGCAGTGGTTACAGCTTTATTATTTGCAGCAAGTATTTTCTTACAACCTTTTGTAAGTATTGTACCAGCTCAAGCAACTGCTCCAGCTTTAATCGCAGTAGGTATTATGATGTTAGCATCCTTTAAAGAAGTAAACTGGACTGATCTTGATGAAGCAATTCCTGCTTTCTTTGCAGCAATCTTTATGGCATTCTGCTATAGTATTTCTTATGGTATTGCAGCTGGATTTATTTTCTACTGTATCATTAAAATTTGTAGAGGAAAAGCAAAAGAAGTTCATCCAATTCTTTGGGTTGCAACCGCATTATTCATTGCAAACTTTGTTATTTTAGCAATCATCTAATTAAAATATTAATAATAACAGAATAATAATAGCTCTTACCTAACTGATTTTATTATCATAGGTAAGAGCTTTTTTAATTGAAAAATTAAGAAAATATGTTTATATTAGTATATATAACTAAATTAATAGAAGATTAATAATTTATAAATTAATACGTAGCCAATCAAGGTAATTGGGTAACAAAAACGATAAATGGATAAACTAACATTTTCAATCAACTAAGTAAGTTTATTAGGTAATTGCGAAACTATATAGTTTATCAAATTGATTATACAATATATACGAATTTTCTAGCTTCAGTTGCCTTAAGGGGCAAGATTCAGCTATAAAATTGTATATATTGTATAATCAATAATGACATCTTTAATGTTTCGCAATTACCTAAAGTAAGTTTATATATGAAAGGAGTGTCAAGATGATTAATAATAGAAATACAATTTTATTTATAGCCTCAAGTTTAGATGGTTATATTGCTACAAAAGATGATTCCTTAGAGTGGTTGTTTAAGGTGGATGGAGAAGGTGATAATGGATATTCAGAATTCTATGATACGGTAGATACCATAGTAATGGGAAGAAGGACTTATGACTGGATTATTGAGAAAGAGATGGATCAGTTTCCTTATAAAAATAAGAAATGTTTTGTATTTTCAAAAAGCTTAAAAGGTAGTAATGAGTATGTAGAATTTATAGATGAAGATATAAGAGCATTTGTGGAAAAGCAAAAGCAATTAGATGGCGGAAAGATATGGATTGTTGGTGGTGGAGATTTACTTTTAGATTTCTTAAAAGAACAATTAATTGATGAATTTATCATTACCATTGCACCTACGTTAATTGGAAGTGGAATACCTTTATTCAAGGAATTTGATACAGAAATAGAGTTAGAATTAATAGGTCTAAGACGCTTTAATCAATTTGTTGAACTACATTATATAGTAAAATAATAATTTTATATGAGAAAGCTGAAGCATCCGATATACTTATCATAAAGAAGTTGTTTCATATAGAAATCATTATGGAAGGAACGTATAGTTGGGCTGTGAATGACATTAACATATGTAAGAATGAATCATTTAGTCTGTCCCCCGAAGAATCAGTCGAGATCATTTTGTTACACTAGGCAGAATAATAAATTGGAGAGAAATGTATGCTTAATAAAACAGAAAACATTTTAAAACAGATCATAAACGCCTTTCACGGAATTGATGGAATTGACGCCATCGTTTTAGGTGGCTCACACGCTACGGGTACGGCAAATAAGGATTCCGATATAGACATAGGGATCTACTATGATGAGATGACATTTGACCTTTCATATTTCAGACAAAAGGTTGTCTCACTAGATGATGAACATAGAAATAATATAGTAACCAATCCCGGCGAATGGGGACCTTGGATTAACGGCGGAGGCTGGCTGCAAGTTGATGGCATTGCTGTGGATATTCTTTTCAGGGATACCAGAAAAGTGATTACTGTGATTGATGATTGTATTAATGGAAAAATCTCCATTGATTATCAATGTGGTCATCCGTTTGGTTTTGTAAATTCTATCTACATGGGTGAAGTCGCTTATTGCAAAATTTTAAGTAACAATAACGAATTTATCTCAGAACAGAAAAAAAGACTTATAGAATTTCCTATAACTTACCAAAAAGCTACCATAGAAAAGTTTTTATGGGAATGCGAGTTTTCTCTACAGTGCGGGAAGAAGGCAACTTTAAAAGGAGATCTTCTATATGCTGCTGGTTCACTGTTTCGGTGTGCAGTTAGTTTACTACATGTTCTGTATGCCATAAATGGGATGTATATGCTGAACGAAAAAGGCAGTCTGGGGCGACTCTTAAGGGAAAATGATGCATTTATTCCAAAAGATTTTGCGAATGACGTGGAAGCAGCATTATCTGAATTAAATAAAAATACTATACAAGATTGTTTTGATAGAATTCAAGTGCAATATAATAATATATATAATTACTGTAAGTAAATTTTATAGATTAGTAGAATTATATTTCTTTATGTCCGTCTAATTCTAGCGAATTCTAATTGATATTGAGTATTTGCAGTTTTATTTCTTATTAATGTAATTATTTAGTCGTATAACTAATTATAAAATAAAAGCAGGTCTTTCGGGATCTGCTTTTATTTTATCAAAAACTGAAAAAGGAGCTTTTGCTCCATAGATAATCACTTATCTATTTTGCAAAAGCACCTTTTTGTTATCATCGGGATAACTCTTACTAAGTATTTATAGTAAGTCCACGTTTTATTTTAATTATTATCAATTGCTGTATCTTCTGATTTTTCACCAATGGATAGTAATAAGTTTAATACGATACCAACAACTGCAGCAGATGCAATTGCAGGGAACTGTATACCAAACATTGGAATCATACCACCTTCAAAGCCAAAGCTTCCACCTAAACCAACGATTAAGATAACAGCGATAACTGCTAAGTTTTTAGATTTAAACATGTCCACTCGTTTTTCCATCATGATTGTAATACCTTGTGCTGCGATGATACCAAATAGGTAAATGGATAAACCACCGATTACTGCTGTTGGTATAGAATATACTACGTTAATTAATGGTGTGAAACAAGATATTACCATTGTAATAAGGGATGCAGCTATTAAAACTGGTACAGAGAAAATTTTACTTAATGCCATAGCACTAATGTTTTCGCCATAGTTTGTACCAGCTGGGCCACCGATAAAACCAGATACGATATCACCAATACCATCACCAATTAAATTAAGACCAAGTTTATCATCAATTGCATATGGTTTACTTCCCTTTTTCTTTGCTAAATCATTTACATAGATGTGTAACTGATATACATGAGCAGTTGATTCAGGGATCGTTGCAATAGCAATTGGCATAATTGCAGCAATTGCAGCTAAGGATGGCTTAGGCAATGTGAAAATTGGAAGATTAAATGGTTTTGTAGATTCGATTGTATTGAATATAACAAAAGGGATATCTGTAATTGATCCGATTATTAAAGCAGTGATATAACCTGTAAAAAGGCCAAAAAGAATAGGCAGCTGACTTAGCTTACCTTTTAAGTATACAGAATATAGAATTGTTGAGAATAATGTTACTAATGCAATAATCCAAGCCATATTGCTTGCTAAAGCTGTATTAGCTACATCTGGATGTGCTGCAGCATTCGTCATAGCGTTGCTAGCTAATGATAAACCAATAATAATAGCAATACTTCCTGTAACAGTAGGGGGGAGGACTTTATCGATAGTTGCTTTTCCAGTACGTTTAATGATTATTCCGGCAATAATAGAAACAAAACCAGACATTACGATACCAAATTGTGCAATAGAGATTTTATCATTAAGACTATAACTAGAAAATGCATCTGCGCTCATTATAGAAGCAATAGCAGCGATATAAGAAAAACTAGAACCATAATACAAAGGAATTTTTCTTCCCGTAACAAGAATAAATGAAAGAGTTGCCAATCCACTGGCAAAGATAGTAGTAGATACGTGAAATCCTGTAATTAATGCAACTAATACCGTTGCTGGGAACATAACAACAATTTGCTGCAATGCAAAAAGTATTAGTTCGAAAAATGGTGGGCGTTCATCGGGCAAGTACCCAATGTTTTGATTTTTAGATGACATTGTTTCATACCTCCTAAGATTTTTTATATTTTGCCATATGAAGTTCAGTTTGTAAAGAGTTTTTTTATATTTTTTTAAGAGAATTTTTAGAGTGTATTATAGTGTCTGAAAACAGATTAAAAGGCCGAGAATAATCAGTTTTTAGTTATAAAATAATGAAATAAAAATATAAAAATACTCTTGACAAACGTATTATATAAGGATATATTGTATATATAAGGTATATACAATAATAACACATGAGAAAACGAGGTGTATTTGTGGAAATAATAATAAGTAACTCTAGTGGTAAACCAATTTACGAACAAATCACAATGCAGATTAAAAATATGATAATGAGTGGAGATTTAAGACCAGGTGATTCATTACCTTCTATGCGATTATTAGCAAAAGAATTAAGAATCAGTGTGATTACCACCAAAAGAGCTTATGAAGACTTAGAAAGAGATGGATTTATAACCACTTTAGTGGGTAAAGGTAGCTTTGTTTCTGAAAGTAATACAGAAATAATGAAGGAAGAACAATATCGTGTTATTGAAGAACATCTGCAGATAGCGGTAGACAATGCCAAAGCAAGTGGTATAAAACCAGATGAACTGCATGAAATTCTTGATATGATCTATAAGGAGGATTAGAAATGGATTATGCAATAGAATTAAAAGGTATTACAAAGCAATATAACAATTTTTATTTGGATAATGTTTCATTTGCAGTTCCCAAAGGAAGCATCATGGGTTTTGTAGGTGAAAATGGAGCCGGAAAGACTACAACAATTAAGTCTATCCTCAATCTGATACACACCAATAGTGGCTCAATCAAAGTATTTGGATTAGACAATAAAAAAGATGAAAGAAAAATAAAAGAGTTAGTAGGAGTCGTGTTTGATGAAAGTTATTTTCATGATAACTTGACGATAAAAGATATCTCCTTTATTATGAGCAAAATTTATACTAATTGGAATGAAACAATATTTAAACATACCGTAGAGAAATTTAAATTACCACCGGATAAAATTGTAAAAGAGTATTCTAGGGGTATGAAGATGAAATTATCAATAGCGGTTGCGCTATCCCATAATGCAAAATTACTTATCCTTGATGAAGCAACCAGTGGATTAGACCCTATCGTTAGAGACGAAATTCTTGATATATTCTTAGAATTCATTCAAGACGAGGATCATACAATTCTTCTATCCTCACATATCATAAGTGATCTTGAAAAGGTGGCAGATTACGTTACATTTATTCATAATGGAAAAATTATTCTAAGCGAAAGTAAAGATGATTTAATCTATCATTATGGTGTTGTACGCTGTAAAAAAGATGATTATGAAAAAATTGATAAAAGATATATTGTAGGTACAAGAAAAGGTCAGTTTGGGTATGAAGTGATGGTAAATAATAAAAAGGAATTAGAAAAGCAATTTAGGAGTTTAGTAATTGATAATACATCAATTGAAGAAATTATTTTATTTAAAGTAAGAGGTGAATAGTATGGTAGGATTATTATTAAAAGATATCTTAAATTTAAAAAAATACGTAAAACAAATTGGTATTGCTATGATTTTATTCATAATATTCGGAATTAATATGAAGAATCCACCATACATCATTGGTATGATGGTTATGATGTCATCTATGATGGTAATTACATCCATGGGGTATGATGAACAAGCAAAATGGGATAAATATGCCTTAACAATGCCAATTCTAAAAAAAGACATCGTATTATCAAAATATTTGTTGCTAATTATTACAACTTTAATGGGAGCAGGGGTTTCATTAATTGTCTCTCTTTTAATGATTACATTTTTAGATATGGGAAATATAAAAGAAATACTAATCGCTTGTGGATTAATTATTTTAATAGCTATTGCTGCATTCAGTTTACTTATACCAGTCATATTTAAAGTTGGAGTCGAGAAAGCAAGAATCATGATGTTTGTAGTTTTTGGTATTCCTACATTAATTATTTTGGGAGTTTTAAAATTAATTCAAAGATTCAACATTCCAAAACCAAGTGAAGATCAAATAAAAATGCTCGGATATGCATTTCCGTTTATTGTATTACTAGTTTTCGCTGTATCCTACTTTATCTCGGTCTCAATTTTTAATAAAAAGGAACTATAAGTATAATAACAAAGAATAAAATACTATTTACTAGAAAAGTACTACAAAGCTTTTTTGTAAGCTTATGTAGTACTTTTTTATTGTATTATTTGTTGTTTTATAAAAGGTCAAAATAGGGTTCTTAGAGCTCTTAAGCTGTTCATTTCTACCAGATTCATTTGTACATGTATATTTATGGAACAAGCATCATAAGATGTACAAACCATGAAAATGAAGGAATTATATGTATAAAAGAAGAAACAACTTGCATGTAATAATACATGACCCTAATGATACGGATACTACCGCAACGTATATTACAAAGATATTAGTAGATGATCTAATCGATCAAATTATTAGAAAAAAGATAACGGTCTCTGACTTTATTCAAAAATTACAAGAGAAATAATAAGGAGAAGGGAAGGAACTACAATTAAAGCGGTAGCCTATTGCAGAGTATCAACAAAAAAAGAAGAACAACTAGATAGCTTAGAAAGCCAGCAAGCTTTTTTCGGGGAGTATGCAAAAAGAAATAATTACGAGTTAATTCGAATTTATGCAGATGAAGGAAAATCAGGTACAAAAATTAAGAACAGAACGCAATTATTAAAATTACTTAGTGATGCCAATGAGAAGGAATTTGATTTAGTTTTAATTAAAGATGTATCTCGTCTTGCACGTAATACCGTAGACTTTCTAACAAGTATTCGAAAATTAAAAAATCTTGGAACTAAAGTCGTATTTGTAAATTACGATCAGACATCATCGGATAGCTCGGAATTCATGCTAACGATGCTTAGTGCCATTGCACAAGAAGAAAGTGCAAATACATCCAAACGTGTTAAATTTGGTAAGAAAATAAATGCCAGCAAGGGAAAAGTTCCAAACTTCGTATTTGGCTATGATAAAGTAAATGGTGATTTATTTCATTTATATATCAATGAAAAAGAAGCAGAGATTGTACAAAGGATTTTTCATATGTATGTGGTACTAAAATATGGAACAAACCGAATTGCAAAAATCTTAAATGAAGAAGGAATGAAAACAAAAAGAAATTGTAGTTGGAGTCAAAATGCAGTAGTTAGGACACTATCGAATCCGATTTATATTGGTAAAGTAATAAATGGGAAAGAAGAAGTGTCTGATTTTCTTACTGGAGAAAGGCGTCTAGTAGGGGAAGAAGGTTGGATTGTTACATATAAGCCAGAGCTTGTTATCATTCGTGATGCTATCTTTTATGATGCACAACAATTACTACAAAAAAGAAAGAACTCTTTTGTAGATAAAAAAGAAAGAGAAACAGACGATTATATTTTTAGCAAATTAATTCATTGTGCACATTGTAACTCCACGTTTCGACGTATGGTAAGAACCTATAAAAATACGTATATTACATGGGTTTGTGCAAGGCGAAATAGTAACGGTGTAGATAGTTGTTCTAATAATACAGCTGCATCAGAAGAAGAACTTCTCAACGCAATTCTAGATTATATTCAAATGGTTTTAAGTAAAAAGCCAGGGTTAGCTAAGAATTTTTTGCATGAATTGCTGAAACATTATAAACGAAAAGATAATCAAGAACAACTACGAAAAGAACTGACTCAAAAGATGTTTAAATTAAAAAAATCGAAAGAAAAATATATGGATATGTACAACAATGACATTATTACCATGGAAGAATTAAAGCAAATATCCCAGGATTTAAGTAAGGATATTTGCATAGTAGAAGAAGAATTAAAGTTAATGGATGAAAATACATTATGTTATGATGAGATAGAATTTAAATTATATGATGCTTGGAATAACCTAGATGTATTATTAACACCTGATTTTATAACGAATCAATTTATGAAAAGAGTCATTGATGATATTACTATAGAAAAAGATAAAAAGGTAGATATATACATAAAGAAATTCTCTAACAAAAATTTAAATTTAAAATGAAGGGTGCCGTCTTTTGTTATAAAAACAAAAGAATTGAGCACCCTAGTTTTATATAATGAAAGGCGTAAAATTGAATGATAAAGTATGAAAAAATCAGTAGTAATAGGAGTATTTTTTAGTATTGTTATAACCTTGTTAATCATAACAGTCCGTTTCAATACAGATTACCATCGAAGGAATGTATTTGTAGATAATGATTCTATAAAATATATAGCCAAAGTGAATAATCAATATTTTTATTTATATCAAGATGATAAATGGAACAAGACATTTATAAAAGGTGTAAATATTGGTGCTACAAAGCCAGGTTATTTTCCAGGAGAACATGGAATTGCTAAGAAAGATTATTTAAGATGGTTTCATTATATAAGTAATATGGGAGCCAATACAATACGTGTGTATACCATGTTAAAACCAGAGTTTTATGAAGCATTATATGAGTATAATAAAAACCGGAAAGATCCCCTATACCTAATGCAGGGTGTATGGATTAATGAAGAGGATATACAAAAACAAAAAAATGCATATAATCCTGTGATTATGGATCGTTTTAAGCAAGACATTGCAGCTATTATAGATGTAATCCATGGAAATAAAAAAGTATCAAAGGAATCTGGTTTGGCATACGGATTGTATAATAAAGATATCTCAAACTATGTCATAGGTTATATACTAGGGATAGAATGGGATCCAGAGTTTGTTGTTTCGACTAATAAGATAAATAAGAGTAACGTAAGTTATGATGGTATTTATTTAAATACCCAACATGCAACTCCATTTGAAACTTTTTTATGTGAAGTAGGAGATTATGCTATAGGGTATGAAATGGACAAATATAGTATGCAAAACCCGATTAGTTTTACAAATTGGGTGACCACTGATATGCTCATACACCCCAATGAACCACTTGTAAATGAAGATATGGTATCGGTTAACATGGAACATATAAAAAAGAAAGACAATTATAAAACAGGATTATTTGCTTCGTATCATATCTATCCATATTATCCAGATTCTATGTCTTATCAAGAAGATTATATAAATTTTTATGATGAGAATAATAAAATAAATCCTTATAGAGCATATTTAAAAGATCTAAAAAAAGAGCATACCATGCCTATTATTGTAGCTGAATTTGGAGTTCCATCATCAAGAGGGATTGCACACGAAAATAAAGTGACAGGATTCAATCAAGGGAATTTAACAGAAGAAGAACAAGGTGAAATGGATGCATCTATGATTCGAGATATTTTTTTGGAAGATTTCGCTGGTGGTATTGTTTTTGCATTTCAAGATGAGTGGTTTAAAACAACTTGGAATACTATGGATTTTGATATTCCGGATAGAAGGGCTTATTGGAATAATTCCCAAACCAATGAGCAACATTTTGGTTTGATGGCTTTCGATTCAGGTAAGACAGAAAGTACTTGTTATGTAGATGGTGATAGTAAGGATTGGAGTAAAGAAAAACCTTTGATAAAAGATATGGATAAGGAGCTTTATGTAAAATCTGACGAAACATATCTATACATTATGTATAAGGATTTAAATTATGATTTTCTAAAGGACACCTTAATAATACCCATTAACACCATAGAAAATCAAGGTAATATAAAATATAAAACTATTTCGTTTAGTCAGAATGTGGATTTTATCATTGAGATTAATGGAAAAGATAATTCAAGTGTAAAGGTAGACGCCTATTATGATAGCTTTACGTATCTTTATAATGATGAGCATGGAATTATATATAAAAATTCAATATATGAACAGAAAAATAGTGGTTCCTTTGTACCAATCTATTTATGCTTAAATAAGGAACTTTATATTAAGAATAGCAATATGGAGATCCCATTCTCTATGTTTGAGACAGGTAAATTAAAATTTGGTAATGGTAATCCAAATAGTAAAAACTATAATTCACTATCTGATTTTTATGTAAAGGGTAATATTTTAGAAATTCGTTTACCTTGGCAGATACTAAATGTTATGGATCCATCTAAAAAGATGATAATGGATGATTTTCATACAAATGGGATAAAACCAAAACTTGTAGAAGGCTTTCATTTTGGTTGTTGTATCTTAGAAAAAGACAAGCAAACAGTTAATATGAATTTATATAGTTGGAGATCGTGGGATATGCCTATCTATCATGAAAGGTTAAAACAATCTTATTTTATATTAAAAGAAGCATTTAAAAAATATAACTATGATTAAACCTTAGGAAGAATAAAAGTGGTGAACACGTGAATAAAATGCGAACATTAGTAATTCTAAATATAATAATTTTACTATTTATTATTACGATCATCCTTATTGTAATCTATTTTCAAACAATACGAGATAAGTTGAAGCATCAAAAGTATCAAGCAACTTTATACGATTTAACACCTATGGTATTAAAAACAATTGAAAACAGATTTTACTTACCTGAATTACAAAGTTTATTAAACAATGATTTTAAACGTTTCGTTGCGATAGATATTTTAATTGATTATTCAGAAAAGGAAGATGTGGATTTAAGTAAGTTATTTATACAGTTAAAAATGGACACGCCACTTATAAAAAAGCTTTATAAGCGAACTAATATGAAACACTTAAAAAAACTAGTTTTAATGAGAGTCAATTCCGCTTATGATATATTACTAAAACTGGCAGGATCAGAGAATTTAGATATTAGCTATCTAAGTTATTTTGGGTTAGCTCTTATGGAATTACCAGTAGATAAAAAAGAAGAAGTAATGAAAAGATTAATACATTCTAGTATTGTCAGTGATAGAATCGTTGAGATTTTAAGTAAATTCAAGATGGTTTTTGAAAAATGGATGGAGTTATTACTAAATGAAACAACTAGTACTGGTAAAATAATTTATATGAAAAATATAATGACAAAAGAAGAGATAAAACAGGAAAATTATACAGACTGTTTTTTAAACTTCTTAAAGGATGACAGAGAGGTTAAGATAGCTGCTATAAAAATTATAAGCAATAGTGAAAATGAAAAATATCTAAAAGATTTAATTCATGTATATGAAAATGAAGAAGATTGGCAAGTAAGAATGTCCGTTACAAAGGGATTAAGTAATTTCAAATTTACATTAGTCAAAGATAGTTTAATTAAAATGACAAGTGATGCAGAATGGTGGGTTCGTTATAATGCAATTAAATCCATAGTTGCCATGGGAGAAGAAGGTATATATACTTTAATAGATTTGACTTTAGATGTGAATAATAAAAGTATATCGGATTTGGCTTATTACTTTTTAAATTCCAATAAAGATGTTTATAACATTGTGAAAGGAACCAAGGCAAAAAAGAATGAATCAGCTCATTCAACTTATTAATATTAGTAGTATTTTTATATTTATTTATTTTTTTCTGATTAGTTTTTTATATATTGTATTAATTTTACTTTCTTCTAATAAGCTAAGAGAGTTTATTAAAATAGTAAATAATGATGTTACGATTATTAGTAATTATACAAAACCTATTTCCATAGTTGTACCAGCATTTAATGAAGAAGCTACTATTATTGATAATATCATATCTTTACTAGATTTAAATTATCCGGAATTTGAGATAGTGGTTGTAAACGATGGTTCAAAAGATCATACACTATCTAAGATTGTAGAGTATTTTAATCTAAGAAAAATTGACGTTGAAATCAATATGCTAGTCGATTGTGAGCATATTAGAGCAGTATATAGTTCATTTGCATTACCAAATCTAGTAGTGGTTGATAAAATAAATGGAGGAAAAGCAGATGCCTTAAATGCTGGCATTAATCTTTCTAGATACCCATTATTTTGTGGAATAGATGCAGACTGTATTATTGAAAAAAATGCTTTGCTTAGGATAGTAAAACCATTTCTTAATAATGAAAATACCATTGCAGTAGGTGGTTTTATAAGAATAGCAAATGGTTGTATTATTAAAGAAGGTAAATTAGTAGAGGCTAGATTGCCCAAAAAGGCTATTGTGCGATTTCAGATTATTGAATATTTTAGAGCATTCTTAACAAGTCGTATTGGATGGGAAAAAATGAATGCACTTCTTATCATATCCGGAGCATTTGGTGTTTTTAAGAAATCAGCTGTAGTGAATGTGGGTGGTTATAGCAAAACCATTGGAGAAGATATGGAGCTAACCCTTAAAATGCATGAATTTTATAAAAAAAATAAAATAGATTACAAAGTTGATTTTACTTCAGATGCAGTGTGTTGGACCCAGGCTCCTGATACCTTAAAAGGATTAAGAAATCAAAGAATTAGATGGCATCGTGGCCTTACGGATTCCATTCTAAGACATAAAAAAATGATTTTAAATCCCAAATATGGAACAGTTGGAATGCTTTCTATGCCTTATTTTTTTGCTGTAGAAATGCTTGGACCTGTTATTGAATTTGCGGGATATCTTTTTTTATTACTATCAATTACTACAGGGACTTTATCAGAATTTTTTATCTATGTATTTTTAATGGCAATTTTATATGGAATTCTATATTCATTGTCAGCCATACTATTTGAAGTTCTATCATATAAGCGTTATACCGGACTAAACGTTATAACAAAACTTATCATTTATAGTTTATTAGAACAGTTCATGTACAGGCAACTTACGGTATGGTGGAGAGTAAGTTCTTTTTTCAATTTTAAAAAAGGAAGTAAGAAATGGGGAACAATAAAAAGAAGATCCTTTCAAGACTTGGAGAAGTGAATATGAAATTACAAACTGGATTTATTGTATTGGCTCATATAGAAGACGTAGCAGCTAAAATATATGAAAATAGTTCTGTTTTAAGTGATAAGGAGCGAAATCGAGTTTTAAAAATTTTTGCAGAAGAGGAAAGAAAAGATAAAGTACAAATCCTTAATTTTGCTAATAATGAGTATTTAAAGAACCAAGAATTAGATAATCAATTTTATGAACTTTTTAAAAACGCCTTAAGTTATATTACAACAAACGGAAAAGAACTACATTTAATGTCTCAAAAGGACTTTTTTGGATTTGCTTTACAAGAAGAAAAAAATTCCTATGAAATATATACAGCATTATTACAACATTGCAAGGACGATAATTTGAGTAATATTGTTGTAGATGACTTAATTAAAAATAAGCAAAAACGGATGTTTTTTATTTTAGATCAGTTGTATGAATATAACGATTTAAGTTTATCAAATTAGGATGAAAAGGACGAAAGTAAAAAAGCAACTTAATTAAAAAAGATTAGGTGTACAATAAATCTTATACACCTAATCTAAGATAAAGTTTCAGTAGCGATTTTGCGAATAGCTTTTGTTTAAATATTCTTAATCAACTATTATTATTGCTACAAATATGGCTAATTATTTTACAATACCGCCTTCTACAACAACAGATTCTGGATCAACAGTATCACCGTAAACAGGAAGTAATGTTGCATCATATGCTTCGTGAATGAAGTTTTCTTCACCAAGTTTAGTTAATTCTTCATTAATCCAGTTTAATAATTCCGTATTTCCTTTTTGAACTGCTGGAGCAATTAAATCTTGATTTCCTAGAGCTTCAACACCAGTTGTAAATCCAGGATTCTCAAGTGCCCATGCAAATAATAAGGTATTATCATGAGCAAGAGCATCACCACGGCCATCTTTTAATGCGTTAAATGCTTCTGTGTTTTGATCGAATTTTAATAATTCAATATCAGGATAATTTTCTGTAAAATAAGTTTCAGCGGTAGTACCTTTATTTACGATTAGTTTTTTACCTTTTAATTGTTCAACATCTGTGATTAAAGCTCCATCAGGGGATACAACACCTAGAGCGCATTTCATATAAGGATTTGTAAAATCAACTTTTTCTTTTCTTTCATCAGTTACAGTAAAGTTAGCAAGAATAATATCTACTTTATTTGTTTCAAGATATTCAACACGGCTTGCAGCTTCAACTAATACAAATTCCACAGCATTTTCATCGCCAAGTAAGTCTTTTGCAAATCTTTTTGCTATATATACATCAAAACCTTGGTTTTTTCCATCAGCATCTACATAACCAAAAGGTGGCTTATCACTAAAAACACCAATTCTAATTTTTCCGTTTTTCTTAATGTCTTCTAATGTTGGTGTACCGTTGCTTGAACCTTTCGATCCACAAGCAGTTAAAGCTCCTAAAGCCAATATAACTACGAGTACAAGTGATAATAATTTGATACTTTTTTTCATAATCTCTCTCCTTTTAAAAATAATATAGTCAATTGCGAAACTCTATACTTTAACGAACTTATCAAACAACTTATGCGAATTCTATATCTTAAGTTGTCATGATGGGCAAGATTCAGCTAAAAAAACGTATAAACTGTATGATAAATAATTAAAAATGATGTTTCACAATAGCCAAAACGTTAAATATAGGATTCAGATTTCCCAAAACATAAATTATGAATATGAGTGTATATCGATTCAGATGACGAAGACCGGCTGAAATCGGTGCCCTTTACCGATTGAAGGAAAGGCGAGCCAGATGAATTCATATACACTCATATTCATCCTATGCTTTGTAATCCAAACCTAAATTCTAAAAGTTAAATATATTTAAGAAGCGCTGTGCGCGTTCTGTCTTAGGACTAGAAAAGAACTCCTCCGGAGTTCCTTCTTCAATGATGACTCCTTCGTCGATAAATATAATACGATCGGCAACTGCACTAGCAAATTTCATTTCATGAGTAACAATAGCCATTGTAGTTCCTTGCTTTGCAAGTTCTAACATAACATCTAATACTTCTCTTACCATTTCAGGGTCAAGTGCTGCAGTAACTTCATCAAATAACATAATTTCTGGATTCATACAAAGTGATCTTACAATTGCAACTCTTTGTTTTTGGCCACCTGAAAGTTGTCTAGGATAAGCATCTCTCTTTTCTAGTAAACCAACACGTTCTAAAAGTTGTTCCGCTTGCTTTATGACTTCCTTTTTCTCTCTTCCCTGTGCTTTCATAGGCCCTAATAATATGTTATCCATAACAGTCATATGAGGGAATAGATCATAACTTTGAAATACCATTCCAACTTTTTGACGTATTTTGTGTAAAACCTTTTTGTTCGCTATAATAGATTCCTTGTTTAATTTAATATCACCAGACTGAAATTCTTCCAAACCATTGATACATCGAAGTAATGTACTTTTACCACAGCCAGAAGGGCCAAGGATTACGACTACTTCACCTTTATTGATGGTGAGAGATAAATCTTTTAAAATTGGAGATTTCCCATCGTAATATTTACTTAAGTTTGTAATTTCTAAAACATGCTCTAAAACTGCCATAATGTCCTCCTAGGATTCCCATTTCTTTTCAAGCCATTTTGATAACAATGAGATGGGATAACAGATGATAAAATATAATACAAAGATAAAACTGTATATATAAAATGGAGCAGTTGGATTCTTTAATATACCAGATTCGATAATCTGTTGACCTACTTTTAAGACTTCAACAACACCGATAAGTACAACTAAAGAAGTAGTTTTTATCATTCTAGTTGCTAAATTAATTGCACCCGGTAACATTCTTCTTACTGCTTGTGGAATGATAATGTAGTAGTAAATCTGGTTTTCTGTTAAACCAATTGCTTTACCACTTTCACGTTGATGTTTTGGTAGTGATGTTACAGACCCCCTAACAATATCACCCATTTCTGCGGTTCCCCACAGGGTGAATACAATAATGGATACGATTTCTCCATCAAGATGAATCTTTAACGCTTTTGTTACACCAAAATAGAAGATAAATAACCAAACAAGTACAGGTATGATTCGAACCGTTTCAAGATAAATCCTACAAAGTACCTTTACCCAAGTTTTTTTGGAAGTCATAATGATTCCAAATATAATTCCTAGAATACTTGATATGATAATTGCAATAAAAGCAATTCGGAATGATACCAGTAGACCATTTAACATTCGTTCAAGATTTTTACCTTGAAATAATATATTAATGCCCATATCCAGCATATCGTAACCTCCTTTCTAAACGTGAAAGTAAGAAAGAAAGAGGCAATAAAATAATACAATACGACAGTACTAACATGAAAAGGGCCTCATTTGTTTTATAATACATTCCAATCAAATCTTTTGCTACGAACATAAGATCAGCCAAGGCAACTGCACTAAAAAGAGAAGTTTCTTTCAAAAGAAATATTGCATTTGCACCTAATGATGGAACAGATATGGCAAGTGCTTGCGGAAGAATTACATATCGAATTAATTGTAATTTTGTTAGACCAATGCTTAAACCAGATTCAATCTGGATTTTTCCTACCGCTTCAAGTCCACTACGAAAGGATTCTGCCATGTAACTACCGCCTAAAAAGGATAAGCCAACAATAGCACAGGTTTTGGCTTCTAATAAGACTCCCATCTTTGGTAATCCGTAATATAGAAAAAATAATTGAATTAATAGGGGAGTATTTCTGGATATTTCTATGTAGATTTCAACAATTCTTCTTAAGACAGGTATTTTATAATACCTTATTAAACTAAAAAGAAATCCAATTACCAGCGACAACAATATGCCATAAAATGATAATGTTAAAGTCAATTTCGCTGCTTCCCAATACTCTGGGGTGTATTTTGCAATAAAATTAAAATCCATTTTGTTACCCTTCTTTATATCATACTAAATCTATATGAAATGTATGCTTAAATATAGCACGGGTCTTAAAAAATGTCAATGAGATAATTAAAATAATTTTCCAGATATAAAAAATATTATTAATGAATAGGTTTCGTGTATCAAAAGCTCATTTTAAATTTATATACGTCAATTTGCACGTTGTTAGCTTATCAACGCGTGATGCAAACAAGAAGTTAGTTTGCATCACGCTTAAGTAGGTATGCGTATGTGCAAATTGACTATGGCAAAGTTGCAGAAGGGTTTTGAACACTCTAATCTAATAGTAAATAAAAAAAAATTATCTTGTTCACAAGTTATTGAATCACTGTGAACAAGATAACTAACATAAAATCTAATTAATCAGTTTAAATTTAATTGTTATCAAAGTTAATATTATTTTTAACATAGTCTTCATTATTAACTTTATACTCATTTAATTTTGGATTCTTTCTATTAATAAAAAATACAGCGGAATGGTGGGAATCCATAAAAGATCTTTGTGATGGTGGTTTATTATTTACTGCATACTGCAATTATCTACTAAATAGTTAAAAATTCATCAGATGTCATTTTATTTCCATCATATGTTTCAATGAATTATACCTTTCCATCTCCAACTTAAATCTCCATACATTGGACAATAAAAAATATTATTCATATTAATTCATATATAATCATATTAATAAATATTAATTTTAATTTATTTCTATATTAACATATAAAATACGAATTAATCATAACTAAATTTAATTAATCATATTTATTCCATATAAAACCTATATAATTGTAATTATTCTATAATAATTCTTGAAAATTATAGTTATTTATACTATAATAAATGGAGCAAGTCATAGGAGGAAAAGCCAAATGTTGAACGAAAAATGGTGTAGTTTGGAAGAAACTGCAGAATACCTAGGCGTTAACAAGGATACGATACGCAACTGGATTAAAAAGAATAGCATTCCAGCTCATAAGATAGGAAGACAGTGGAAATTTAAATTTTCAGAATTAGATGAGTGGGTAAAAAGCGGTAAAAGTGCAATCGTATAATACTAATAGGGAGACAAAAGATGGAAAAGTTTAGAATTCTTGATTTGTTTTGTGGAGCAGGTGGCTTCTCATGTGGGCTTGACTCTCTGGATGAATTTAAAACAAAAGTTGCGTTAGATTTCGATAAGAATGCAATTCATACATATAAAAAGAACTTCCCTGATGCAGATTGCGTGTGCGGTAATATCTGCGATGATGAAGTAAAAAATGAAATTATAGATAAAAGTATAAAGAATAACGTGAATATGATTGTTGGCGGACCACCTTGCCAAGGTTTTAGTTTAAAAGGTAAGAACCTTGGATTAGATGACCCAAGAAATTATTTATTTTTAGAATATTACGAAATCGTAAGTAAAATCATGCCTAAGGTATTTGTAATCGAAAACGTAAAGAACATGATTTCATCTGGAAAAGGATATTTCATTAACCAGATTTATGAGAAGTTTACCGCTTTAGGTTACAAAGTAAAGTATGGTATCTTAAATGCTGTAAATTATGGGGTGCCACAAACGAGAGAAAGAACAATTATTATAGGATGCTTAGATCATGATATTCCACTTCCAAAGGAATTTGTAAAAACACAGGCAACAGTTCGTGATGCAATCTCCGATTTAGCATATTTAGAATCTGGTGAAGGTGAGAATATCTCAGATTATATTCATGAGCCTAATACCAACTATCAAAAAATGCTTCGTGGTAATAGTAAACAATTGCATAATCATGTTGCAACCAATCATTCAAAAGTAGCCTTAGATAAATTAAAGCTGATACCACCAGAAGGTGATAAATCATCTATGCCTATTGAATTATATGGTAATCAAAAATTTATGACAACCTGGTCTAGATTAGTATGGGACAAACCTAGTCCAACCATTGATACAAGATTTGATACTCCATCCAACGGGCGTAATTCACATCCTTTTTTGAATCGCTCTATTACACCTAGAGAAGCTGCTAGAATTCAGAGTTTTCCAGATTCCTTTGTTTTTTACGGAAATAAGTGCTCCATCTGTAAACAAATTGGTAATGCTGTACCCCCACTTTTAGCAAAAGCAATTGGTGAAAATATTATTAAGGAATGTAACGAGAATGAATAATGATAAATTAAAGATTTACAATGGGGATGCGTATGTTCTAATTGACGATTTAATTCGTGATAAGGTAACTGTGAATCATATTATTACAGATCCACCTTATAATATTTCACAAGATAATAATTTTACTACTATGAAAAATCCACGTGCTGGTATTGACTTTGGTAACTGGGATAGGGGTAAATTTGATTTATATTCCTGGATTGGAAAGTATGTACAAATACTTGATAAGAATGGGTCCATGATAATTTTTTGTTCCTATCGTTTTATCAGTTTTATTATAGAACGATTAGAGAATGAAAACATGGAAGTGAAAGACGTTCTAGTATGGCAAAAGTCGAATCCTATGCCAAGAAATATTAATAGAAGATATGTTCAGGACATGGAATTTGCGATTTGGGCAGTGAAGAAAAATGCGAAATGGGTATTTCATAAACCAGAAGATGAACCATATCTTAGAGCCATGTTTCAGACATCTACAGTTAGTGGAAAAGAAAAAGTAGGACATCCTACTCAAAAAAGCCTAAAGTTAATGGAAAAAGTAGTTCAAATTCATACTAATCCAGGTGAAATCATACTTGATCCATTTATGGGAAGTGGAAGTACAGGAGTTGCGGCTATTAAAAACGACCGTGCTTTTATTGGGATAGAATATGAAACCAAATATTTTGAGATTGCACAAAATAGATTTAATAACATATAAAATATTGCTTCTTTACAGTAGCATAAAAATAAAAGTTTGTTGAGCAACTATTTAAAATTATTGCTTAACAAACTTTTATTTATTGTTCTTATGAATCACATCGGTGATGAGAGAACGATAGTAATTAGTAGATTGGTTTTTAGAATAATACTCATAAGCAGCCCTTTGATTTAAACCAATCATATGAATTGATTTTTCTTTTAGAAAAGGATTTGTAGCTTCTTTTATCAGTGCATTTCCTAGATATTCAACGTCAGCACCATTGGTGTTAAAAATTAATGCATTGGTGATGCTATCTCCATTATATTTAAAACTAAATTCATAAAAATATTGTTTCAAATAATCGCCTTTACTTGGGCGATTAAAATCAACATCATAGTATTTTGCATCTAAGATATACCAGGAATTTGGTGCAGATTGATAAACGACATCAGGAAGCTGTGGTCTATGTTCTTCTGCACTTTTATAGATGATATCCAAGGAAGGGAAGTACTCTTGATATCTTTTTACCTCATTTTTAAAGCATTCTGATACAACATCCTGCCACACTAATTCAAAATTAAAGGTGATAATTGGAATAATCTTATGTTTTGTCTCTGAAAGGCTTGTTTCAAAAAGTATGGATTTTATATTATTTAATAACTCTAATGTGGTATCATTAAAGGTGTTTGATAGTTTCATTTGAAGTTGGTACTCATACTTATTTTTATGATTAGTAAAATCATTATTTAATTCATAATATTCATAATCATAGTGGGAGTAATCCATATTAAATAGAAATCCAAGCTGATAGAGACTTTCAATTAACGCTAATTTATGCAATCTAGTAATATCATTATCATAATCTTTCATCTTAACGTTAGAATAAGTATCTAAATAAACAGTTGTACTATTGAATACATCTGGTACTACACTACTCATTGTTTTGTTCCAATGAATTTTTTTATTGGAATTTTTTTTGAACTCTTTTTGTTCCCTATAAATCAATCCATGATTTAAGTAATGCTCGATGATAAATATCATAGAACCAATATAATTTTCTCTTTTGCTAAGCTTTCCATTGGTGGATTGATAAATCAAGTCTGATTTTTTTGACTTTCGATTATATTTTTGTATGGATTTTATTAAGTTAGCAGTTTCTTTGTGTTGATCTTTTATATCATTTGGTTTTTTATAATTTTTTGGATAAACCATAATACGATAATCTCGGTGAATGAATAATCCTACAACACAAAAGCGAAATGAAGTACTGCTTTGTTCATAACTCTCATCAGGGAAGTCATTTAATACGATTCCATATTTATTAAGAATAGCGAAATCATACCTGTAGTTTTCTATAAAAGGTATCAATGGTTTCATAATGAGCTCTCCGCAGGTATCAACAATTTATGAAGTGCGTCATTTAAAATTGGCAGGCCATTTTTATAATTACTTACCAGTTCAGAAAATTTATATGCATTAACAAAGTATAAGTCTTTATTATATTTTGCAATATCATTCCATAAATAGTATAGGAGTTTGGAACAAAATGTATCAACATCGGATACTTCACCCTTTTTTAAAAAGTAAGGACCTAGTTGCCTGTCTTCTGGAAGACCATTTAAAACAATATATCTATTTAAGGTTTCTGCAAAATGTTCCCATGTAATAGCTTGTCCACAGTAAATTAATTCTTCATCTTTATGTGATACATCTGTAAAGTTAATCTCTTTAAATTTAAAAATCCAACGTCTCTTAAAAGCAGTATCTAGGGTGAAAACACCTTGATCAGATGAATTCATAGTTGCTACCATATTTAAATTACTTGGAAGGAGAATATTCGATTTATTCAGCACTAATTCTTTTAATGTTTCGTCTTCGATTGTTAACTTAGATTCAAAGAAATCATGCATTTCCCTACTAATCTGTATGGTATATTCGCTGTTTCCATCTCCTGTGCGGTCTAGTAATTGAAAGATTTCACCAAAGACTGCACTTGCATCTGCTCGATTGATTTCTTCTATTATTAAATTGTGCATTTCATTCGGTTGGTTATAGGCATTGAGAAGAGCAAGGGTAAAAGGACCTGGTCTGAATTCATATGTTACACTACTACCATCCTTGGTTGGAACTGGTTTATAAGTACCAACGAAATCACTATTGGTATATTCGTTATGGAACACACATCGAATGGAATTATGCCCATAATCCCGGTCTGCATCATGGCTCTTTCCGGTACCAGGGGCGCCCATTAGAATTATATTTTTACCGCCGGTTAGAAAATTGATATCATCTGACTTTATATCAATAGAACCAGCTTGCGTTGCCAATGCACTTTGCAACATATCACTATTAATATATGCCACAAACTGTTCCTTTGTATAAGGAGTATTATCTAACATGTAGGTTTTGTTTATTTTATCATATGAAATATTCATGACGGAATCTCCTTGCTATAATGTGTGTAGAGCTTTTTCAATAATTTGCTTTCTGCAGGATGAGTACGTGCCTATATTCGTAATATAATATAGGATATTTGTAGGTTTTATACGGATCTGATCATTTTTAGCATGATTTATTTCACGACGATTTACATTTAACTCAATCTGTAAACTTTGGGTGATTTCAATGATTAAATCTTGTCGTTCGTAATTTCTGTCAACATCTAATGCTAAAAAATGATAAGTAGTATCAAAGGAAGATCTACCATCAAAACATCCTTTTACAAATTCAGTTTTAATAGTTTTATCAGAGATACTTATATCTTTTACTTTTTTCGTTAATATATCTAGGCATTGTTCTTTATCTACATTCGTTTTATCGATTAAAATAGTAAACCCTTCTTTTGCTGTAATTGTATATTCAGGACATTTATTGGTTTTTAAAGTCAAAGCTGTGCTTAAGTTGTTTTTTGCAAATAATTCAAATACTGCTTTATAATGATCTGCCAATTGGCTTTGTGATACTTTTCCAGAATTATGATTCACACTTCCTAGGATATATTCACAGCCATTTAAAACTTTTTCTTTATATAATGGGTAGATTAATCCTAACGCATATGCTAATCCAGGATTCATCGATGCTTGTTCTAGCTCTAAAATTGTCATATTATCCTCCATGTTACCAAGTTGATAACCTATCTATTTATAACATATTATCACGAAATGACTCAAAAATAAAATATTATAAATGAAATTGTTTATTTTCTAATTCCTTTTGTAAAAATTGAATCAAATCTATATCTGCAGGTAGCCACTCTACACTAGTTAAGTTGTTATAATCTAACCATCTGGCTTCATTATGTGCAGATAATTTAATTGTTCCTGATAATATAGTGCAATAATAGCAATACATAGTAAGATGAAAGTTCGGATAATCATATTCAATCGTTGTTATATGCTTATGAATGGAGATAGCTACATCTAACTCTTCTCTAATTTCACGCTTTAGAGCGTCTTCTTTTGTTTCGTTCGCTTCGATTTTACCGCCTGGGAACTCCCACATGTTAATGTAATCTCCATAACTACGTTTTGTTGCTAGTACTTGGTTATTAAGAAAAATTATAGCTGCTACTACTTTAATGGATTTCATGCAAATGACTCCTATACATTGTTTTTATCTATTCTTTCCTAACTTAAAACTTTTAGAACAGAATAAGTTTATGGTATTAATAACGCGCATTTTATGGTAATACTCTTATCTGAAGAGATAACTGTTTTATTAGATTATATTTACAAAAGTCAAACAATTATTTACAATACATATTATGGTAACTTAATATAAAGATTTTGAAAGGAACTTCAGTTTATGAATGAACTAAAAGTTAAATATAAAAAATTTGATGTTATAATATTTATAGTAATGATTCTACTAACCTGTTGTGGTTTATATTGCATTCGGCAAGTAGGTATTTTAAATGATGCAAAAGCCGGGTTATTTTCTAAGCAATTAATGGGTGCTGCTATTGGTTTTGGATTAATTTTTGTCATGTTATTTATTGATTACCGTTTTATTTGTAAAATGTCTTTGTTAATGTATTTAGGTATTATTTTAATTTTAGCATATTTGCTCGTGTTTGGAAATTCTTTAAATAATGTGAAACGATGGATTATAATTGCAGGAATTCAATTTCAACCCTCTGAATTAACCAAAGTAGTAATAATTCTATTTTTAGCATTTCTATGTAATCATTTTAAGGAGAGATTGCATAAATTTTATGTATTTTTTATCTTGTGTCTGGTGACAGCTTTACCAGCTGTTTTAATAATATTAGAACCACATTTAAGTTCTGCTATGGCTATATTTTTTATTTTTTGCATCATGGTATATGCGTCTGGAATTAGCTATAAGGTAATCGGAATAGTTTTAGCTGTATCCATTCCAACAGTGGCTGCATTAATTATAAGTGTAACAATGTTTAATCTTAAGCTTCCATTTGTTGAAACGTATCAAATAGAACGTATACTTTCATTTATGTCAACAGACGAATCCGAAGATATGACTGGTAAGTATCAACAAAATCAAGCAATAACAGCAATTGCATCCGGTGGTTTACATGGAAAGATGATATCGGATGATAATTCTGATAGGTTATACAAAAGTATATATGCAAATGAAAGTGATTTTATTTTTTCTGTAGTAGGTGAAGAATTCGGATTTATAGGAACTGGTATAATACTTATTTTCTACCTTACTTTAGTTATAAGAAGTATTATAATTGGTACTCGTGCACCAGATAATATGGGGAAGTTAATTTGCATCGGTGTAGCGGCACTATTTATGTTTCAGATTTTTATAAATGTTGGTGTAGCAACTAGCATTTTGCCTAATACAGGGCTATCCTTACCATTTATAAGTTATGGTGTAACGTCTTTAGTTAGTTCTATGTTAGCGGTTGGATTAGTATTAAATATTGGATTAAGATGTAATGACAAAACGTTCTGATAAAAGACAACCGTACATAAAGATGTCACTGAACGTCTTGTACAGATTAATCCATCCCTAGCCAACAGAGCCAGAGTCGTATTGGATCTGAATAAATCTGAAAGGCATATTAGAGGAGGCTTAGCCACAAAAGAAAAATATCTTCATAAAACAAAATACAATAGTGTTTACTAAGCTGGAGAATATAGCTACATAAAAATAGAACCGGAATCTATCATAGATACCGGTTTTATTTTTTATTTAATATAAAATTTATAGAAAATTATGGAAAACCGCATTGACACTTTGTGACCGCAAATTTATAATAAAACAGTAGGCCATAAAAAGATAATATAATTACATCATAGTAGAAGGAGCTTAATCTATGGAGCAAAATAAAGGATCAATACATATTGAAGAGTTACTGAAAGAGCTCACATTAGAAGAAAAAGCAGGTTTATTATCCGGTGCTGATTTCTGGCATACCAAAGCAGTAAAACGCTTAAATATTCCTGATGTAATGGTAACAGATGGACCACATGGACTTCGTAAACAGGAAAGCGACCCGGATCATTTAGGAATTACAGAAAGCGTAGCAGCAGTTTGTTTTCCACCTGCAGTAGCCCTTGCTTGTTCTTATGATAGAGATTTAATGCGTACACTTGGAGAAGCTTTGGGTGATGAATGCCAAGCAGAGAAAGTTTCAACTTTATTAGGTCCTGGTGTCAATATAAAAAGATCACCACTTTGTGGACGTAACTTTGAATATTATTCTGAAGACCCGTATCTAGCTGGTGAGATGGCAGCAGAGTTTGTAAATGGAGTACAAAGTAAAAATATTGGTACAAGCTTAAAACATTTTGCTGCTAATAATCAAGAGACTCGTCGTATGAGTATTAGTTCTGAAGTAGATGAAAGAACCTTACGTGAAATCTATTTATCCAATTTTGAGACAGTAGTTAAAAAAGCGCAACCCTATACGGTAATGTGTTCTTATAATCGTATTAATGGAGTATATTCCAGTGAAAATGATTGGTTATTAAATAAAGTTCTTCGTGATGAATGGGGTTTTGAAGGACTTGTTGTAACAGACTGGGGTGCTGTTAATGATAGAGTTCTTGGTGTAAAAGCTGGCCTAGACCTAGAAATGCCTGCGTCTAGTGGAGTAAGAGATAAAGAAATTGTAAAAGCTGTAAATAATGGTACACTTTCTATGGAAGATGTGGACCGATCAGTAAGAAGAGTTCTTAAATTAGTAGAAACGTATTATAATAATGTGGTAGAAGATGCTACCTATGATAAAGAAGCTCATCATGATCTAGCAAGACGTATTGCTTCGGAATGTGCAGTATTACTTAAAAATGATGGAATACTTCCGCTAAAGGAAGATATGGAAGTTGCATTTATTGGTGAATTTGCAAAAGAGCCACGATTCCAGGGTGGTGGTTCAAGCCATATTAATTCTTTTAAGGTTAGTAATGCAGTAGATGCAGCAAAAGATACATATAAAGTAACTTATGCTAAGGGTTATAGTATCAGGGAAGATAAAGTTGATGCTAATTTGGTAGCAGAAGCAGTGAAAGCGGCAAAAGAAGCAAAGGTAGCTGTTGTTTTCGTTGGTTTACCAGATAGTTTTGAGAGTGAAGGTTATGATAGAACTCATATGAACCTTCCAAACTGTCAAAATCACTTGGTACAAGAAATATTAAAAGTTCAACCCAATACTGTAATTGTAATGTATAACGGGTCACCTGTGGTGCTTCCATGGGCAAATGATGTGAAAGCTATTATAGAAATGTATCTAAGTGGTCAAGCAGTAGGTGAAGCAACAGTTGATTTATTGTATGGAAAAGTAAATCCAAGTGGAAAGTTAGCTGAAACATTTCCATTAAGAGTAGAGGATAATCCTTCTTATATAAACTTCCCAGGAACATCAGAAATGGTAACATATAGTGAAGGTATCTTTGTTGGATATCGTTATTATGATAAGAAAAACTTAGAAGTGCGTTACCCGTTTGGTTATGGACTAAGTTATACTACATTCGAATATAGTAATTTAACAGTAAGTAGTACTAAAATAAAAGATACAGATAGCGTAACTGTAACGGTTAATGTAAAGAATACCGGAAATGTATATGGAAAAGAGATTGTGCAGCTTTACGTTAAAGATGTAGAAGCAAGTGTTCTAAGACCAGAAAAAGAATTAAAAGGATTTGAAAAAGTATCATTAAATCCTGGTGAAGAAAAAACAGTTTCATTTACATTAGACAAACGCTCCTTTGCATTTTATAATACAAATATCCATGACTGGTATGTAGAGAGCGGTAGTTACGAAGTATTAGTTGGAAAATCATCCAAAGAAATTGTGTTAACTCAGGTTATTGAAGTGGAATCCACAACAAAAATTCCATATGTTATAACGGATTCAACAACCATTGGTGATGTTTACCGACTTGTGAAAGACCCATCTCCAATTGAACGATTATTGGCTATGACACCATTATCACCTGCTAGTGCAGATGTGGAAGGCTTTAATAATGATATGATAAAGAAAATGTTTGATGAAATGCCAATTCATTCCATACTTTCCTTTATCGGTTTTGGTAACATTGGTTTGGAAGACATCGATCAAGTTATAAAAGAATTAAACGAGCAAATCGGATAAATGATATTCTTTTAACATAGCTTTTATCTTCAGAAATTGCAAATCATAAATTATAGCATGATTTTATTAAAATTTAAGTAAAAATAACGTTTATAACACTTTTTATACATAAAATTCGTGTAAAATTAATCAATTTAATAAGAAATATAGCAGTGAAGGAGATGATTTTTAGGGTCTCCTTCATTGTGCGTTTATCAAGAAATTGTCAGATATTTAACAATGAAAATTCGACATTTTTAGATAAAAGAGTGAAAAAAGTAGTGAAATATCATGCTTTTTATGTTAAAATAGAAGTATTGAGTCATTAGCTAAAATCATTAAATTTGTATTTTAGCGATTAAATTAAAAAGAAAGAAGGAAAAAGAACATGGGAACGGCAACGTTTAAAGGTGGCATCCATCCCCACGACGGCAAGGAGTTATCCAAAGACAAGCAGACTAAAGTTCTGATGCCTAAAGGTGATATGGTGTTTCCTATGTCACAACATATTGGAGCACCTGCGAAACCCCTTGTAGCTAAGGGTGATTATGTTTTAATGGGTCAAAAAATTGGTGAGGCAACCGGTTTTGTGTCCGCAAATGTAATAAGTTCTGTATCCGGAACAGTTAAGGTTGTAGAGCCAAGATTAACAGTTTCTGGAGCGATGGTTGAATCAATAGTAATTGAAAATGATCATGAATATAAAGCTATCGATGGACTTGGACAAAAAAGAGATTATAAGAAATTAACAAAAGAAGAAATTCGTAACATAATTAAAGAAGCAGGTATTGTAGGTCTTGGTGGAGCTGCATTCCCAACTCATGTAAAAGTAACGCCAAAAGAAGATGAAAAAATCGAGTTTGTAATTATTAATGCAGCTGAGTGCGAACCATATTTAACTTCTGATTACAGAATGTTATTAGAAGAACCTGAAAAAGTAGTTGGTGGATTAAAAATAGAATTAAGTTTATTCCCAAATGCAAAAGGTATTATTGGTATTGAAGATAATAAGCCAGATGCAATTAAGAAAGTACAAGAATTAGTAAAAGATGAACCTATGATTGAAGTAGTAGCGTTAAAGACGAAATACCCTCAAGGTGGTGAGCGTTCTTTAATTTATGCTACAACTGGAAGAAAAATAAATTCATCTATGCTTCCATATGAAGCAGGTTGTATCGTAAGTAATACGGATACAGCAATTGCAATCTATATGGCTGTTGCTGAATCAACACCATTAATGCGTAGAATTATCACAGTTACTGGCGATGCAGTTAAAAATCCTGGTAACTTTAGTGTAAAAACAGGTACAAATTTAAATGAATTAGTAGAAGCAGTAGATGGATTTATTACACGACCAGAAAAAATAATCTCTGGTGGACCTATGATGGGGCAGGCTCTTTACTCATTGGATATTCCTGTAACAAAAACTTCTTCTGCATTACTTGCTTTCTCAAAAGATGTTTTAGCCAGTATAGAATCAACAAACTGTATTCGTTGTGGAAGATGTGTAACCGTCTGTCCAAGCCATGTTGTGCCACAAAAATTATTCCAATTTGTACAACATGGAGACAGTGAAAGTTTTGTTAAATTAAATGGTATGGAATGTTGCGAATGTGGCTGTTGTTCTTATGTATGTCCTGCTAGACTAAATCTTACTCAATCTTTTAAACAGATGAGAAGAAGTGTAATGGACAGTAGAAGAAAATAGAGAGAAAGAGGTGTCTAACTTGAACGAATTATTTAATGTATCCCCTTCACCACATACGCGCAGTGTAGCTTCTACTTCCACAGTTATGCAGGATGTAGCAATTGCTTTGATACCAGCGAGTATATTTGGTGTTTATAATTTTGGATTACATGCTTTGTTAGTTTTATTAGCTTGTATTGGAACTTGTATCGTAACAGAATATATATATGAAAAAGGAATGAAAAAACGAATTACGATAGGTGATTTCAGCGCTGTAGTTACAGGTTTATTAATTGGTCTTAATATGCCACCAGCAATTCCACTTTGGATTCCTATTATAGGTAGTGTATTTGCAATTCTAGTTGTTAAAATGTTATTTGGTGGATTAGGCCAAAACTTTATGAATCCAGCATTAGCTGCACGTTGTTTCTTACTTATCAGCTTTGCGGGAAGAATGAATAATTTTGCAGTTAATAGTGGTGCTATGGCAATCGATGGTGTATCAGGCGCAACTCCATTAACAGCATTAAAAGCTGGCGAAACAATTGATTTATTCAACAAATTCATCGGTAGTACTGCGGGTACAATTGGTGAAACAAGTATTGCAGCTATTTTAATTGGTGGAATTTATTTACTTGTAAGAAAAGTAATTAATATTCGTATACCATTATCTTATATTGCATCATTTGCAGTATTTATGATTTTATTTGGTGGAAAAGGATTTGATCTTAATTTTGTTATGGCTCACGTATTAAGTGGTGGTTTAATGTTAGGTGCGTTCTTTATGGCAACTGATTATGTAACTAGCCCAATTACAGTGAAAGGCCAAATTGTATTTGGTATATTACTAGGTCTTTTAACTAGCTTATTCCGTACATTTGGTGCTTCTCCTGAAGGTGTTTCATATGCTATTATTATCTGTAATATGTTAGTTCCACTAATAGAGAATTTAACTCTTCCAAAAGCATTCGGAAAGGAGACTAAAGCTCATGAGTAATGAAAATAAAAAAAATACTATACTAAAAGATACATTAGTTTTAGTTGTAATAACCGTTATTGCTGGATTTTTATTGGGTTTAGTTTATGAAGTAACTGCACCTATCATTGCACAAGCTAGATTAGAAGAAAAGTTAGCTGCGTATAAGTCAGTTTTTTCCGAAGCAGCAGAATTTGTGGAAGATGAAGATTTAAATGCACAAGTTGCTACTGCTACAGATAATATTTTAATTCCAAACGGATATAAAAATATTACAATAGATGAGGCTCGTATTGCGGTTGATGCATCTGGCAATAAACTTGGATATATTGTAACTGTTAGTACAAAAAATGGTTATAAAGATGTAATTACCTTATCCATCGGACTTGGATTAGAAGGTGATTTAAAAGGTTTAGAGATTATCTACCTTAATGAAACAGCAGGCTTAGGACAAAAAGCATCTGAAAAAGCTTTTAAAGAACAGTTTGTAAATAAAACCGTAGATAAATTTGAAGTTACAAAATCTGGTGCCACTGCAGATAATCAGATTGATGCAATCAGTGGTGCTACCATTACTTCATCAGCAGTTGCCGGTGCAGTAAATTCAGGAATATGCTTCGTGGCTAATTTAGCACAAGCAGGAAATTAGGAGGCGCGTAGGATGAGTAATAAAACTAATAAAAACTTTGAACCATTCTTTAATGGTCTTATAAAAGAGAATCCTACCTTCATCTTGATGCTTGGTCTATGTCCTACTCTAGCAGTAACAACATCAGCAAGCAATGCAATTGGTATGGGGTTATCTTCCACAGCAGTATTAGTAGCATCGAATTTATTAATATCAATACTAAGAAATGTAATTCCTGATAAAGTAAGAATGCCAGCGTTTATCGTTATAGTAGCATCTTTCGTAACAATTATTCAGTTTTTATTAGAAGGTTTCGTTCCTTCTGTTTATGAATCTCTTGGTATCTATATACCATTAATCGTAGTTAACTGTATTATTTTAGGTAGAGCAGAAGCATTTGCATCCAAGAATCCAATCTTCCCATCTATCATGGATGGATTTGGTATGGGACTAGGATTTACAGTAGGTTTACTTTTTCTTGGATTATTCCGTGAAATATTAGGAAATGGTTCTGCATTTGGTGTAAGAATTATGCCTGCAGCTTTTGAACCAGCTACAATCTTTATCCTAGCTCCAGGAGCCTTCTTTGTATTAGCTGCACTTACAGCAATACAAAATAAATTAAAACTACCATCAGCAACTAATAAAAATGAGTCATCAAATGAACTTGCTTGTGGTGGTGGTTGCGCAGGATGCTCTAATGGTACTTGTGTAGAAAACAGAGCGAAACTTGATTCATCTAGTAAGCAAAATAATATATAAGGAGGAATGATTTAGATGAAAGAATTATTATTAGTATTTATAGGTTCAGCACTAGTTAGTAACGTTGTTCTAAGTCAGTTCCTTGGCTTATGTTCCTTCGTTGGTGTATCAAAAAAGATCAAAACAGCTACAGGAATGGGCTTTGCAGTAGTATTCGTTATAGCGATTGCAACCGCATGTACTAGCGTTATATATGATTTTGTGCTAGCGCCATTAAAGTTAGAGTACCTTAAAACGATCGTATTTATTTTAGTAATAGCAGCGTTAGTTCAATTTGTTGAAATGGTAATAAAGAAATACAGCCCTGCATTATATAATGCCCTAGGAGTGTATTTAGCATTAATTACTACTAACTGTGCAGTATTAGGTGTAGCTCTTACCAACGTGCAAAAAGAATATAATTTTATTACCAGTGTTGTGAATGGACTTGGAATAGCTGCTGGATACTTAGTTGCAATTATAATTATTGCGGGTATTCGTGAGAGAATGGAATATAATGATATACCAGAATCCTTTAAGGGAATGCCAATCGTACTAATTACTTCAGGGTTAATGGCAATTGCATTCTTCGGATTTTCCGGTTTGATTTAAGAAGGAGGATGAGTATATGAACTTTTTTGAACTTAGTAGTTTAGTTAATGATTTACCTGTTCTACCTGTATTAGCAATTAGTGCCGAGGGAGTAGGAATAGCAACTGCATTAATCGGTGTTGTTGGAGCGGTTATTGGAGTATTTCTTGGAGTAGCAGCTAAAAAGTTTGAAGTAGAGATCGATGAAAAAGAACAACAAGTACGTGAATTATTACCAGGTAATAATTGTGGTGCCTGTGGATTTGCTGGATGTGATAGCTTAGCTCAAGCTATAGCAGGTGAAAAAGCAGCAGCCAATGCTTGTCCAGTTGCAAATAGTGAAATTCATAAAAAGATTGCTGCGCTTATGGGAACCAATGCAGA
Organism: Anaerocolumna sp.; assembly: GCA_029239975.1. Lineage (GTDB taxonomy): Bacteria > Bacillota > Clostridia > Lachnospirales > Lachnospiraceae > Anaerocolumna. The sequence continues at coordinate 10,653 of JARBTX010000025.1, read as the reverse complement.
AGAAAAAGAAAAACAAGTTGCTTTTGTTAAGTGTGCTGGATCTTGTGATAAAACGAAAGTGAAATATAATTACTATGGATTACAAGATTGTAAAGCAGCAGCTCTTACACCTGGTAAAGGCCCAAAACAATGTAGCTATGGATGTTTAGGTTATGGATCTTGTGTGAAAGCATGTCAATTCGATGCGCTTCATATCGTAAATGGTATTGCTTATGTTGATAAAGAAAAATGTACATCTTGTGGATTGTGTATTCCAGAATGTCCAAATGCCTTAATTGAATTCGTTCCATATAATACAGGTCATTTTGTTCGTTGTAGCTCCAAAGATAAAGGCAAAGATGTTAAGGCTGGATGCTCCATTGGATGTATCGGTTGTATGTTATGTGTAAAAGCTTGTGAATTTGACGCTGTAAAAGTTGAGAATAACTTAGCTAAAATTGATTATAGCAAATGTACCAATTGTGGTAAGTGTGCTGAAAAATGCCCTACAAAAGTTATTTTATCTGAATTACCTACAGCTGCAGCTCAAAAACAAGCAGCAGTATAATGTTACGTGATTGGATTATAAAGAATGGGCAATAATGAAAAACAAAGTAAAAATATAATTGGAATTGATAGAGAAAGGAAGTTTACAAATGAAAAATTCTATAGCGAAAAGAACTGCATATTACGGTATGTTTGTTGCCTTAGCCTTTGTATTTAGCTATATCGAAGTGTTAATTCCATTCTCAATAGGAATTCCAGGTATTAAATTAGGTCTTGCTAATATTGTTGTATTAACAATTCTTTACGCAATGGGAACAAAAGAGGCATTTGTTATTTCGTGCATTAGAATTGTACTTGTGGGATTTACATTTGGTAATTTATCAAGTATTTTATTTAGTTTTGCTGGGGGATTATTAAGTTGGCTTGTAATGAGTTTGTGTAAAAAAATAAAATCCTTTAGCATGATTGGTGTAAGTATTGCAGGTGGTATAACTCATAATATTGGCCAGATTGTAGTAGCAGCAATTATACTTGAGACTGCTAGCATTGCATATTATATACCAGTGTTGTTAATAGTAGGAACCATTACTGGTCTTGTTATAGGTATTCTTGGTGCTGGATTGTTAAAAGTACAGAAAAAGATATTTAATCAATGATTTTGTTGAATTAAAAAAATCTAGTATTGCTCTTACGATTTGACAGAATTTACAAAACTAATATATAAAACTTATATAAAAAACTAATTTATAAAACTTATATAAAAAACTTATATAAAAAACTTATATAAAAAACTTATATAAAATACTAATATAGTAAACTCTTAGAGACAACGAAAGGTTTCTAAGAGTTTTTTTATTCCTAAACTTTCGAACTTTATTCTAGAAATTTCGAATTTATTTTAAAATTTTATTAATAAAGTACAATTTAGTGAGTAATTTTACAAATTGCAAGTAAGACAAGTAATTATTATGGACGAAACATTTTAAAAAGTTATAAAAAGAAATATAAAATGCTTGATTATTTGTAAAATGTGCTATATAATACAATTACGAAAACGTTATAGTGGTTTTCGATATTAATATGGTGGTGAGAATAAGTGGCAACAATAAAAGATCTTTCATTGAGATGCGGTGTTTCAGTATCAACTGTTAGTAAAGCATTGAACGGTTACCAGGATATCAGTGAATCAACAAGAGAAATTGTAATAAAGGCAGCAAATGAAATTGGATATTTTCCTGATGCCAATGCAAGAGCATTAAAGATGAAGAAAACCTACAATATAGGAGTTTTATTCTCAACATTATCCAATCATGGTTTGAGAAACGAATATTTTGCACATATTCTAGCATCTTTTAAAGAAAGAGCTGCAAAAAGAGGATATGATATTACATTTATAGAACATAACATTGGTAATAGGAAGATGACCTATCTAGAGCATTGCAGATACAGAAATTTTGATGGAGTATTTATTGCATGTGCTGAATTTAGTGATTCAGAAGTGTTAGAACTTGTTAATAGTGATTATCCGGTTGTAACCATAGATCATGCGTTTAATGAGGCGATCTCTGTTTTATCTGATAATGTGGAAGGTATGAAACAACTGATCCAATACATAATAGACCAAGGTCATACAAAAATTGCATACATACACGGAACGAAATCTTCCGTTACACATAATCGTTTAGTAAGTTTTAATAATGTATTAAAAGAGAATGGTATTTCTATTCCAGATGAATATTTTGTGGAAGGAATCTATCGCAGTGCAGAATCGGCTGAAGAGTTAGCTCTCCGATTACTAGAATTGCCTGATCCACCTACTTGTATTGTAGCGCCAGATGATTATGCTGCGTTAGGTGTTATGAACACTGCAAGAAGGTTGGGATTAAAAATACCAGATGATATATCCATAGCTGGATATGATGGTATCTCTGTATCCCAAGCTCTAGAGCCTAAGCTTACAACAATTAAGCAGGATACAGATAAGATTGGAGCTGAAGCTGCTAAGCAGCTTATTAATCTAATTGAAAGTCCTATGACTACCTCATTAGATAATATATACTTAAAAGTTCAGCTAGTTAAGGGCGGATCCGTAAGGAATCTTAAGGAAATGTAATTTAAGTCAAGGGAAAGACTTAAAAGTAATATCCATTCGTTTAAATCAAGGGAAAGTTTTAAACGAAAAGAGAACTAGAAATTTGAATCAAGGGAAAGTTTCAAATTAAGGATGCAATCTTAAGAATAACTAATAGTAACAATCCAAGGAGGAGATTAAATCGTGAGCAAATTCAGAATGTATTAAAAGCTCGTGATTGCAATTGCTGACCTTAAGCAAGCCGTTTTAGATTTATACCTTACACTTACTGCTGAATAGTCAGTAAGTAATAAAAGATAGCACATTAATATGCGCCAGCCGTAAAGGCGTGGCGCATAAATTTTATCATTGGGAATCAGTTTGAATGTTATGTTGGGTGGTGCGACCATTATACATATCTTTCGTTCGGTAACACTTCTTTTATTAAAGCCTTCCTAACTCTATTCATTGGTAACATCTGTGATAGGTAGATTACATATATTTAAATACCTAGACTAAGTAAATTCACCAGATCAAGTGCAGATATTCAATCCACTTTTTATTAGTACTTTCCTATGTTTGTACTAGTTCTAAGAATTGTGAGTTTTCGTAGTAATTATGGTATTGTATAGATCGTGTTAGTGCCCGAAATTGTACCTATTATTAACATATATTTTGCTTTGTAAAAATATATTATTGCAAGTGTTGCATTGGGAAGAGTTAAGGAGTAATATAAATATAAAATTTGACTTTTTCCTATATTATCATATATATATACTCCTATCGTGGGCTCCTACCCCACACCTAGAAAAAGGGCTATGAATTATAGCTCTTTTTCTTTATATAAATAAGGAAAAATATAATTGATTTTATTTTGAAAAAGTGTTAAACTATTAAAGCACTTAAAAAAAATATATTGACGTACGATATAGAGTATGTTATATTAGACTAGCGATGGAAGAGGTCTTTTTTTTATGCCTAAAAAACCGGTGTTCCATTCTTTTTTGTATTTAAAGCAAAAAAATGGTTCACTCAATTTAAAATTTAAGCGGAGGTGGAAGTTGTGCGCGTAAAGATCACATTGGCATGTACAGAATGTAAACAACGTAATTATAACATGACAAAGGAAAAGAAAACACATCCAGACAGAATGGAAACAAAAAAATATTGTAAGTTCTGTAAGTCACACACATTACACAAAGAAACAAAATAATTATGTCTAATCTTCTAAGCATGCATTAAATGCATTGTTGAGAAAGGAAAGTGAAAATATGGGAGAAGCTGCTAATATCACAGAAAAAGCTCCAAAGAAAAGTTGGTTTAAAGGTATCAAGGCTGAGTTTGGCAAAATAGTTTGGTCTGATAAAGAATCACTTGCGAAGCAGTCAGTGGCAGTTATTGTTGCATCCATTTTTTTAGGTATAGTTATCGCTGCATTTGATATGGTTATCAAATATGGTATTGAAGTCTTAATTAAATAGGATAAGGGTGATAATATGTCTAAGACGAATTGGTACGTTGTTCATACCTATTCAGGATATGAGAATAAGGTAAAAGCCAACATTGAGAAAACAATTGAAAACAGAAAGCTTCAAGATCAAATCTTAGAGGTTTCCGTTCCACTTCAAGACGTAATTGAAGTAAAGAATGGCGTTAAGAAAAAAGTTCAGAAGAAAATGTTCCCTGGATATGTTTTACTTAACATGGAAATGAACGATGATACCTGGTACGTAGTTCGTAATACGAGAGGCGTAACCGGCTTCGTTGGTCCCGGATCTAAACCAGTTCCATTAACAGAAGCAGAAATGCGTTCAATGGGAATTAAAAAAGACGATGTTATATTTGACTTTGAACTTGGCGATACGGTAGAAGTAATCTCTGGTGTGTGGGAGAATACAACCGGAATTATTAAGCAGATTAATACTCATAAACAGATCATCACTATCAGTGTTGATATGTTTGGTCGTGAAACTCCTGTCGAAATAAGTTTCACAGACATCAGAAAGATTTAACGAAGTAACATCTAGGATACGATGGGATATATTCCGTTGCAGATACTGTTTAACTAGATGGTGGGAGGGCAATCCCGATAAAACCACAATATTTCAGGAGGTATGCTATAATGGCAAAGAAAGTTACAGGTTATATTAAATTACAAATCCCTGCTGCAAAGGCTACACCAGCTCCACCAGTTGGACCAGCTCTTGGACAGCACGGTGTTAACATTGTACAATTTACAAAAGAATTTAATGCAAGAACAGCAGATCAAGAAGGACTAATCATCCCTGTAGTAATTACAGTATATCAGGATAGAAGTTTCAGTTTCATTACTAAGACTCCACCTGCAGCAGTACTTTTAAAGAAAGCATGTAACCTTAAATCAGGTTCAGCTACACCAAACAAGACTAAGGTTGCTACTATTACTAAAGCAGAAGTACAAAAAATTGCAGAACTTAAAATGCCTGACTTAAATGCAGCAAGCATTGAAACAGCTATTAGCATGATTTCTGGTACTGCAAGAAGTATGGGAATCACTGTAGTTGACTAATATATTTATTTATCGTTTATAAATGTGGGAGGGTAATGAATGCATTGCATGCATTCATGGAAAATTGATTCGCAATTTTCGGTGATTCTCTAGATTATACAAAGCGATTTGTATGAAAGAATCATGTATACTCCCGATAATACCACTAGGAGGTTAATAGAATGAAAAAAGGAAAAAAATATGCTGAAGCTGCAAAGCTTATCGACAGAGCTACTTATTATGATGCAGATCAAGCAGTTAGTTTAGTTAAAAAATCAGCAGTTGCTAAATTCGATGAGACAATTGAAGCACACATCAGACTAGGTGTTGATGGACGTCATGCAGACCAACAAGTTCGTGGTGCGGTAGTATTACCACACGGAACAGGTAAAACAGTTAAAGTTCTTGTTTTTGCTAAAGGTGATAAACTTACTGAAGCTGAAGCTGCAGGCGCAGATTATTTTGGTGGTGAGGAATTAGTTCCTAAGATCCAAAATGATGGCTGGGTAGATTTTGACGTTGTAGTTGCTACTCCAGACATGATGGGTGTTGTAGGTCGTTTGGGACGTGTACTTGGACCTAAAGGTTTAATGCCAAATCCTAAAGCTGGAACAGTTACCATGGATGTAACAAAGGCTGTAAATGAAATTAAAGCAGGTAAGATCGAATATAGATTAGACAAAACAAACATTATTCACGTGCCATTGGGAAAAGCTTCATTTACTGAAGAACAACTAGCGGACAACTTCCAAACGCTAATCGGTGCAATCAATAAAGCAAAACCATCTGCTGCAAAAGGACAATACCTTAAGAGCGTAACATTAGCTTCCACTATGGGACCTGGTGTAAAATTAAACACAGCTAAATTAAGCTAATCATTTTGCAAAGAAGTTTTGATTTATAGTTGACATCATCATAGATTAATGTTATAATATCAAAGCAATATCTGCCGAAGACAGTAGGTGCCGGATGAATTTTATGATAGCGAATGCTAATATGAATATTCATGGCATAAGTTGAAAACGCCTACCGAGGGAATTAGATTATAAGATGACTTATATAATCCCTTACTGTCTCGGAGTAAGGGATTTTTTTAATGAATAAAACTTACTCTTTACGGAGTATCGTTTGTTTCACATAGACGTTATAAAAGTTTATGCAAAATCTATAAGGAGGTGTACTAGAATGGCAAAAGTAGAAATCAAACAACCTATCGTTGATGAAATCAAAGGACATGTAAATGGTGCGAAAGCAATCGTTGCTGTTGACTACCGTGGTCTTACTGTTGAAGAAGATACAAAACTTCGTAAACAATTAAGAGAAGCAGGTGTTGTATATAAAGTTTACAAAAACACATTGTTAAAACGTGCGTTTGAAGGAACAGAATTCGAATCATTGTCTCAACATTTAGAAGGACCTACTGCTATAGCATTTGGTCATGATGATGCAACTGCTCCAGCAAGAATAATTAACGATGTAATGAAGACTTCTCCTAAGTTAGAGTTCAAAGCTGGTGTTGTTGACGGAACTTACTATGATGCAGCAGGCATCCAAGTTATCGCAACTATTCCTTCAAGAGAAGTACTTATTTCCAAATTACTTGGAAGTTTACAATCTCCTATTACAAACTTTGCTCGTGTTATTAAGCAAATCGCTGAAAAGCAAGCATAATAAACCAAAGTTAGCGTTAGGACAAGTTTTTTAAGAAATTAAAAACTAAAACAGAAATCAAATATAAAACAAATTTTAATGGAGGTATTTAGTAATGACAACTCAAGAATTTCGAAGCTATTAAGAGCTTAACAGTATTAGAATTAAATGATTTAGTAAAAGCATGTGAAGAAGAATTTGGTGTATCCGCAGCAGCAGGTGTTGTTGTAGCAGGACCAGCAGCAGTAGCTGAAGAAGAAAAAACAGAATTCAACGTAGAATTAACAGACGTTGGTGCTAACAAAGTTAAAGTTATCAAAGTTGTTCGTGAAGTAACAGGCTTAGGCTTAAAAGAAGCTAAAGACGTTGTTGATGGAGCTCCTAAGATGCTTAAAGAAGGCGCAACTAAAGAAGAAGCTGAAGATATCAAAGCTAAACTTGAAGCAGAAGGCGCTAAAGTTACTCTTAAGTAATTTAAACGATCTTTCAATAGAAAACCCCACCTTTATGGTGGGGTTTTTGTGTTATTGATGTTAGCGAACGGAAACGTATAGATAGGTTAACGAACGGAAGCGTATAGAAGTCGGTCAGAAATCCTGATAAGCTAGTGACATAAGGGGTACGAATAGTATGAAACGAGTTTTTCGATGCTACGACATCCACAATCAATATGTATGTAGGAGAAAGATAACAAGTAGTCTTTCTCTTACATACATATTGATTGTGTCTGTCACCGCAAACGAAAAACTCTTTTTTCATACTATCCATACCCCTTATTCTTAAGTTTATGAGGATTTATGACCGACTAATTTACGCTATGAAAAGTAAGTCACAAAACGTGGATATTAAGGTGTGGTCTTAAATTTCTGAGTACTAAAGTGATATAGAAATCAAAAAATCAAAAATAAAAACAAAAAGCAGTAAAAGTAGTAAAAGCAATAAAACAAGTAAAAACGATAAATATAATAAAATAGTCACTGTCTATAAAGTTTTGGCGAAACTCCAATCCGTTTTTTAAAGATTCTGCTAAAATAGTTGCTATCGCTAAAACCACACATCAGTGCTATATCAGATACAGATAACTTACCCTCTTTTAATAACGTACAAGCTTTACTAATTCGAAGAGATGTAATGTAATCGATTGGTGTAGTGTTATAGGTATCTGTAAATATTCTAGTGAAATGTCTACTGGAATAATGTGCTATTTCAGCTAAGTATTTAATGCTAATGTTTTCTGTATAATGATTTTCAATGTAAGAAACAGTTTTTGCAATATTGATAACATCAGGTTTATTAGTAAAATTATTTAAATTATAAAGTCTTGATAATCTCACAACTAATTGTAGAAAGCTTGCAATTAAAATCGTTTTATGACCATCTTCATTCGTTTGGTATTCTGCTAACATGCCATCTGTAATGTTTTTTACTATTTCAAAATCAGAAGGACTTAATTTAAAACTGCTGTGAAATCTATGCTCCTTAGTGAAATATGGTTCAAGCATAAATAATGCGTGAAAGCCAGCTGATTTTTTTACATCATAATCTGCTGACAGAATAGTCTCAGGACGAAACATAATGTTACATATCCGAAAACTCTCTGTCGATTCATAACCATGTGCTGTATCATTGCTTATTACAAATACATCTCCTTTATTTATAAAAAACCTTTCATTATCTACAATATGTGTTGCATTACCTTGTAATACAATTACAAGTTCAGAAAAATCAACATGGGTATGGACGAACATATCTTCATCATGTTTACCATACTGTATAAAAAACGGAAAGTTTTCATCATCTGTGAAAAATTTAAGTTCCATTCGTTTCATTAAGAATCACCTTTTTCATATGTCTTATTTGTGCTTATATATGTCATTATAGTCATTGAATTAAACAATGTATATGTGCTAATATTTATTATTATACAGAATTATACTTAGTTTACAAGGAGGTTTTTTATGCCGAATCCATATCTTCCAATGTGGGAGTACATTCCAGATGGTGAACCAAGAGTTTTTGGTGACCGTGTTTACGTATACGGTTCACATGATTCAGCTGGTTCCGATAAATTTTGTGATCACAAATTAAAAGTATGGTCTGCTTCTGTTAATAATCTAAACAATTGGGTATGTCATGGTGACATTTTCCATACATTAGATGATCGTGACCATAAGTCTGATACTGATTGGACAAATGAAATTAATGACCTATATGCACCTGATGTAGTAGAAAAGGATGGTAAATATTATTTATATGCTTACATATACGGAGCAAAAGGATGTGTTGCAGTTAGCGATAAGCCAGAAGGTCCATTTAAATTAATTTCACAGTATAAATATAATATTCCAGCAGGCAAAGGTGAAGACTGTTTTGGTAACGGTTGGTTTATTGACCCATGTGTATTAGTTGATGATGATGGTAGAGTATATATTTATTGTGGTTTTGAGAGTTCATTTGCTGCAGAAATCAATCCTGAAAATATGTACGAAATTATAGATGGTACTTATCAAGATGATATTATACCTATAACAGAGCCTTTCCGATTTTTTGAAGCTTGTTCCTTAAGAAAGATAGGAGATACTTATTATTTAATATATTCTCCGAAAGTAGGCAGTAGGCTTGTGTATGCAACTAGCAAATCTCCAATGGGACCTTTTGAATACCGTGGTGTGATTGTTGACAACGGTGAAGAATACCCAGGTGGAAACGACCATGGTTCAATCTGTAATATCAATGGCCAATGGTATATTTTCTATCACCGTATGACCAATGGTACAATAATGTCTAGACGCGGATGTGTAGAAAAGATTCAGGTTTTACCAGATGGGACTATTCCACAGGTAGAAATGACATCACTTGGCTTTGAAGATTCTCTTTCTCCATATAAAGTTACACCTGCAGAAATTGCATGTGTTCTTAAAGGCGGATGTTTGATAACAGAACGAAATGTATTTTCAAGACCTGTTACTGCAATAACGGATGGATGTATAATGGGATATAAATACTTTGACTTCGGTGAAGATTTCTCAAGTAAAACCATGGAGTTATTCGTAAGAGTAAAAGGTACAGGCTGCAAATCCAAGATTAAGATTTTACTAGATGATTGTGAAAACGGTGAAGAAATTGGTACATGTGAAATCGGAATGGATGATGGTGTTTATAGTGCAGTTGTTAAGAATGTAACTGGAAGACATGCAGTTTATTTTGTTGTAGAAGCTAGTTTTGGCGGTTGGTTCAAAGACATGTTTCATGGCAGACACTTATTTGAACTAGAAGAGTTTACATTCTGTAAATAAAATGTAAATCTCATAAGAGAATAAATATCGTAAAGAGAATAGTCATCGTAAAGTGATTAAATCTCATAAGCAATAAACTCATTAAGAGAATTAATATCGTTAAGAGATTATGTATTAAATTATGAATATTGAAACAAAAAAGTAACCAAAATAACTGGTTACTTTTTTGTTTATTTAATTCACGGAAAAATATAAAGTCAAAGTAAGTCAAAATGGTTAGATAGTAAAAATAAAAATAGAAAAATATAGTAGATGCAGTATAGAGTGAAAGTTTTTGGGAATAAAATTAAAATAGAGAAACTATTAAGAATTTTGGAATAATTAGAAAAAGTCAACAAAAACTTGTTGACATCTTGAAAACCTTATGATAATATGTAAGTTGCACTATTGTGCTATGGTATGCCCATCTATAATCTATTATAGCACACAATAGTAGAAATGAAAAGTAGTTTCACAAAATTATTCAAGAATATTTCGGAAGATATAAAAAAAGCAGTAAACATGCCAATCTTAGGAATATTTAAGGATATTCAATAAAATATCAAGGGGTGAAAACGTCAATGGATAAAAACAGGATACGTCCAATCAAAGTTGGTAACGGCGTAAGAATGAGCTACTCAAGG
>JARBTX010000128.1 GCA_029239975.1 Anaerocolumna sp. | reverse complement strand
ATTACAGCAACCGTTGGAAAGAAAAATTTAGTTTGTAAAATTATTGTGAATGATCCAGTTAGACCAGAAGTTTTAAATGCACCTTTTGAAGCTCAAGAATATATTTATAATAATATAAATTGTATTATACCAAAGGATTGGACAAAAATTAGCCTATATGAAGAACCGTATATGACAGAGTTCGAATTTTGTCCAACTGCATCTGCATCATTGTCAGAAGCATCTTATGTTTCCATATCTTTTTATGAAACTGATGAACCTAAGTATGATTATAGTATTATTAAAAAATATTATGAGGAAAATTTTACAGAAGCAAGTTTAAAAGCAAGAATAGAAAAAGCAGGTGTAAATGCCACAATTTCTGATATTTCAATGAGTGATTATGAATCTAAGATAGGTCCTGCATGCAAAATGACATATAAATTAACTTATTCAGATGGAACAGTAATCAGTTACACAGAATATGAGTTAAGTATAGATAATTATGCGATTTCAATTTTTGTTTTTGATTTAGGAGATACTCCAGAGATTAATACCGTTACTGAGTATATGTTAGATACATTGATAATAACTCAATAAAATGCGACAATAGAAAGGAAGTAAAAAGATGAAATTTAAAGATATGCCATACCAACGTGTGGATTTTGAGCAAGTAAAAGTTGATTTCAATGCATTAATGGAAGAAATGAAAGCTGCAAAAAGTGGCGAAGAGCAATTTGAAATACATAAAAAATATTACGAAATAATAGATCATGTGGCTACCATGTCTACCATTGGTATGATTAGACATGATGGTAATACCATAGATGAGTATTATGAAGGTGAGAAGAATTATTATGACCAAATAATGCCTATGTTAGAAGATATATTAACAAAATATGTGATAGTATTATATGAATCACCATATCGCGACTATCTCGAAGATAAAATTGGAAAAGTTGCATTTAAGAATATTGAATTAAAAATAAAATCTTTTGATGAAAAGTTAATTCCACTTATGCAAGAAGAAAACAACTTAACCACTACCTATTCTAAATTAATTGCTGGAGCAAAGATTGAATTCAATGGTGAAGTTTGTAATATTTCATTATTAAGAAAATACTTAACTGCTGAGGATAGGGATACAAGAAAAGCTGCTTGGAAGAAGTTATCAGATTTCTTTATGGATAATAGTAAGGAACTTGATGAGATTTATGATAAATTAGTTAAGAATCGTACGAATCAAGCGCAAGTACTTGGATATGATAACTTTGTAGAGTTGGGATATTACCGTATGAATCGTAATAGTTATGATAAAGATATGGTAAAGAAATTTAGAGATCAAGTAAAAGAATACTTTGTACCATTTGCTACTAAGATTCATGATGAGAGAAGAAAGCGCTTGAAATTAGATGAATTAAATTACTATGATTCTGATATGTTCTTCTTAAATGGTAATCCTGCACCAACTGGTACACCAGAAGAAATTCTTGAAGCAGGAAAAGAAATGTATCGTGATTTATCACCAGAAACAAAAGAATTCTTCGATTTTATGTATGAAAATGAACTCTTTGATGTTCTTGGAAGAAAGAATAAACGAGCTGGTGGTTACATGACATACATGCCAGATTATAAAGCTCCATTTATATTTGCTAATTTTAATGGAACTAGCTCTGATGTTGATGTTATTACTCACGAGTGTGGTCATGCGTTCCAAGGATTTGTTGTTCGTGATTTTGAAATTAGTGAACACAGAGATATTACCATGGAAACTGCAGAGATTCATTCTATGGCTATGGAATTTTTCACAGATAAATACATGGAGAAATTCTTTGGAGATAGAGCAAATGATTATAGAAAGATGCATTTAGAAGATGCAATAATCTTTATACCATATGGTTGTATGGTTGATGAATTCCAACACATAGTATACGAGAATCCTGATATGAGTCCAAATGATAGAAAAGAAGTGTGGAATAAACTAGAAAAAGAATATCGACCACATATGGATTATGTAGGTGATCCTTTCTTTTCAAAAGGTGGTTTCTGGCAGAAACAGCAACACATCTATAGTATGCCATTTTATTATATTGATTATTGCTTGGCACAAACTTGTGCATTACAATATAAAACTAAGATGGATGAGAATTATGACAATGCATGGGAAAGCTACTTAAAATTATGTAAATTATCTGCAAGTGATTTCTATGCAAATATGCTTAAAGAAGTTGGATTAAATTCTCCTTTTGAAGAAGGTTGTATGAAGGAAATCGTTGATAAGTTAAGTAAGTTATATTTTTAAGTAGTAACAGTATAAGAATTTGTTGTTTAAAATAGCTATATTATAGTAATAACAAAATTAATAGAATATATTAATTAATAAAAGCAGTAGATGAGTAAGGAAGAAGTGCACCCCATGTGTTAGATAAATAAATCTAACATTTGGGATTCAGTTCAAAATTTAATTGACTCATTTACTGCTTTTTATTTAAAATTATAATTTTAATTTATCTATAGCTTATAATATCGTTACTTTATAAAACAATTTCTTTACGTTATTTATGATCTCCAGATGTGCCATAAGTGATCATTTTGACCTTTTGCAAATACATCAAGTCTATCGCCACCCCAAGATACAGCAGCTGGTTCAGAAGTGATTGTACCACCAAGGTTACTCCAATCACTCCATCTGCGGCCATTCCAGGTTCTAAAGAGTAGTTGATCCCTTCTACCTTTTGCAAATACTTCTAGACGATTATTACCAGTTGAGGCAGCAGCTGGACCAGAAGTGATCGCTCCACCACCAAGATCTTCCCAATCACTCCATCTATTACCATCCAAAAACTTATGCCACAAACTTTGATTTTCACCGCGTCCAAATACATCTATACGATTTCTACCCCAGGAAACAGCAGCAGGAGCCGAGGTTAATACACCACCAAGGTCTTCCCAATCACTCCATCTATTACCGTCCCACCATTTGTGCCAAAGCGCTTGATTTTGCCCACGGCCAAATACATCCAAACGATTATTTTCCCATGATGAAACTGCTGGTGCAGAAGTTAATACACCGCCAAGGTCTTCCCAGTCACTCCATCTATTACCATCCCACCATTTGTGCCAAAGTGCTTGATTTTGTCCACGGACAAATACGTCAATACGATTTCTGCCCCAAGAAACAGCAGCAGGAGCAGAAGTTAAAACACCACCAAGGTCTTCCCAATCACTCCATCTGTTACCATCCCACCATTTATGCCACAGTGCTTGATTCTGCCCACGAACAAATACGTCAAGACGATTGGCTTGCCAAGACGATACGGTAGGAGCGGATGTTAAAGTACCACCAAGGTCTTCCCAATTACTCCAACCACGTTCTGGAGAAGGTGTTGGTGGTGGTGTTGGAGCAGGTTCTTCGCCATAGATATACTCTAATGTAGTCCGAATAATGTCTCTAAAAATTCGATTGATTAGATCATTTGGTACATTACCAAATGATCTAAGTATTGTAAACATTAAATTATTTCGGCGTAATGAAGTTAGAAGATCATCTGTTTTTTTCTCAATTGAACCAGAATAGTCCTTTTCATTTCTTAATACATAAGTAATTATACTTATAAATATACTACGGGTGATTGCAGGGCGAATGCCATAACGCTGCAATTCTCTATAGTAATGATCATGTTTATCATTAATAACTCTCATAATTCGGTTAACTTCTCGTGGACGTCTTTGATCTACTTGATTAACCATTAAGTTATTGTCAGGTATTTGATTACCCGTTTGACCTATAGGTAGTGTCAGGTCAACTTTGGATTGATCATCCCATTGATTCATAAATTTAACCTTTCTATAATATCAATCACCACATTATATGCTTTTAAAAGGTTAATTGTTATGAGATTGTTAGAATTAATATATTTTACCTACTAAAACTAATTGACTTATTGATTATATATTTAAGAAATACATTCTACTTGTTTAATTTAAGATATTTATTTTGAAATTGCTTCGGTGATAATTCTTTATATTGTTTAAATTGTTGTATAAAATAGCTAGATGATGAAAATCCAACTTTCATAGCTACTTCGGTAATATTTAAATCAGAAGTTGTTAAAAATTTTTCGGCTTTTGATATCCGTACATAATTTAAATATTCTTTAAAATTCTTTTTCATTACCTTCTTAAATGCTCTTGAAAAATAACTATAACTAAGGTTACATAAATTAGCCATATCTAAGGACGTAATTTCATTTTGATAATTATTATCTACATAGTCAAAAACAACCTGAAGACGTCTGACCATATCTTGGTTGATATCTTGATTAATATTTAAATCAATATTTTGGGCATTCCAATGGCGTAGTATATAAAGAAATAAATTATAAATATTTGCTCTTATAGCTAATTCATATCCATAAGTTTTATTTGTATATTCTTCAAGAATTCCATAAATAATATTAGGAATCACTGATTTTTCAATTTCTTCTTTTTTGAATATTTTCTGGTGCGTAGATTCATTTAAAATAAATGGCATAACATATTTCATTTCAAAAAGTGATTGAGTTGTGGTATAGAGAATTTCAGGTTCAAATTTGATTACTATATACTTATTTGGTCCATCTGAGAGAGAATTTACATTATGAATTTCATTTGAGTTAATAAGGACCATGTCTCCTGCACTAAAATAATATTCTTTTGTATTTAATACAATTTGAAATTCTCCAGATATGGTAAACAAAATTTCTATGTAATCATGTAAATGAGCATAAGCCATAGTGGTTGCACCAAATGATTCTTGTGCGTGGGCACTAAATTGAAGTGGTATATCTCCGTGAGTATTTCTCTTTTCCACATAGTACATTTGATCCAAGGTTATATCCTCCTAATGACAAAAAATTGATACTTTTTTGTGAAATAATTATATCACACTACATGTTTTTATGCTATATTTTAGACAAATAAAACAAGATGAAACGAATACTTTTATATTTTTATTATAGATTTTAAAAATTAAGAAAAAGGATTCATTCATCAATAGATACCTATATTTTAGTTGTTGTACAATTGACTATAATCTATCAAAACAAAAAGGAGAGATATTATGGAAAGAAAAATTAAAGTTGGAATTATTGGGTGTGGCGGTATTGCTAATGGAAAACATATGCCTTCTCTAAGTAAGTTAAAGGATGTTGAAATGGTTGCTTTCTGCGATCTCATCTTAGAAAAAGCAGAAAAAGCTAGAGAGCAGTATGGTACGAAGGATGCCAAAGTTTACACAGATTATCAAGAATTATTACAAGATCCAGAAATTGAAGTTGTACATGTATGTACTCCAAATCGTTCTCATGCCCCAATTTCCATTGATTCTTTACATGCTGGAAAACATGTAATGTGTGAAAAGCCTATGGCTAAAACTGCAGAAGATGCTAGAAAAATGGTGGAAGCAGCAAAAGAAACTGGTAAGAAGTTAACGATTGGTTATCAACATAGACATAAACCAGAAGCAATTTATTTAAAGAGTGTAATTGAACGTGGTGATTTAGGAGATATCTATTTTGCAAAAGCATTTGCAATTAGAAGAAGAGGAACTCCAAATTGGGGAGTATTTTTAAATGAATATGAACAAGGTGGAGGCCCACTTATTGATATAGGTACACATTCCCTTGATATTACTTTATATTTAATGAATAACTATGAACCTAAGATGGTAGTTGGAACAAAATATAAAAAAGTAAATAACCCAGAGTGTGGTAACCCATGGGGTGGTTGGGATCCAGAAGAAAATACAATGGAAGATTCTGCGTTTGGATTTATAGTAATGAAAAATGGTGCGACTATCATCTTAGAATCTAGTTGGGCTTTAAATACCATTGAGCCAGTACAAGAAGGTAGTACAATGCTTTGTGGTACTGATGCTGGTGCTCAAATTAAAAACGGTGTAACAATTAATAAAGGTGAATTCAATCGTTTGATCGAAGTAAAACCAGATTTATCTAGTGGTGGTGTTGCTTTTTATGAAGGAATTTCAAGTAATCCAGCAGAAGTAGAAGCTAGAAGATGGATTGATGCTGTAAAGAATGATACAGATGTAGTAGTAAAACCAGAACAAGCTTGTGTCGTATCAGAAATACTAGAAGCAATTTATACTTCTGCAAAAACAGGTCAACCTGTATACTTTGAATAAGAAGATAGTGTGAAAAATTAAGATTTATAATACTGGAATTGTATTATAAATCCACTAGGACTATTGTGATTGGGCTGGTAATCATGATGTTTTGGTAATATGGAGGTTATGATATGAATATAGCAATTATTAGTTATTGGCATGTACATGCAGATGGATATACCAAAGAAATACTAGAGAAGTCAAATAGCATAGTTACCGCAGTATGGGATAATGATTTAGAACGTGGAATGAATTATGCGAAACAATATAATCTTAAATTTTATACTGATTATGATGAACTTTTAAAAGATGACTCCATTCATGGAGTAGTAATTACCAGTGCAACAAATTATCATAAAGAACTGATTTTAAAAGCGATTCATGCAGGTAAGAAAGTATTTAGTGAAAAGGTATTAGCATTAACAACAGATGATTGCCTTGAGATTAAAGAAGCATTAAAGGAAAAAGATGCAGATATAACTCTTTCCTTAGTTAAAAAGTGTGATAGTGAATTCTTATTTGCCAAACATATGGTGGACAGCGGTAAATTAGGTCAAATCACTTACGCAAGGATGCGCAATGTTCATAATGGTAGTATAGGAAATTGGTTACCAGAACACTTTTATAATAAAGAAGAGTGTGGTGGTGGTGCTATGATTGATTTAGGTGCGCATCCCATGTATCTTTTGAACTGGCTTTTAGGAGAACCTAAAACAGTTCAATCGCTATTTACCAACATAACTGGCCAGTCCGTGGAAGATAACGCAGTATCTGTAATTGAATTTGATAAAGGAATCATTGGTGTTTCAGAAACAGGGTTTGTATCTAATTATAATCCTGCAACATTAGAAATCAGTGGTACTAAAGGCTGTCTTCTTATACGAGATGGTGTTAGTTATGCAAACGATGAAACTAATGGTGAGTGGGTAACTGTAATGAAAGATCAGTTACCGGATACTATTCCATCACCTATAATCCAATGGGCAAATGACGAAAAAGGAAAAAAAGGTGTAACATTTGGCATAGATGATGCAATTATGTTAACTAGAATGATGGAAGCTGCTTATAAATCAAATATCAGTGGCAAAAAAGAATGGGTTTAAATATTACAGAAAAAGAGGGTCTATAAATGGAAGTTTCACTACAGTTATATTCAATTAACGAAGAAACGAAAAATGATTTTAAGAAAGCTATAGAACATGTTAGCAAAATCGGATATAGTGGGGTAGAATTTGCCGGATATGGTGGCCTTACATCCGATGAAATGAATAAGCTTTTAAAGAAGAATGATTTATATTCCGTTGGGTCCCATAGTGGATTACAAGTTTTTGAAAATGCTTTTGATGAAGAACTACAATTTAATAAAGAAATTGGTTCAAAGTATATCATATGTCCATACGCAACAGTGGATTCTATGGATGAAATTAATCATTTAGTAGAAGTGCTTAATGCATCTGCAAAAAAAGCACAATATGACAAAATCAAAGTAGGGTATCATAATCATGCACACGAATTTGTTAAAATTGATGGTAAATACGCCCTTGATATTATTGCAGAAAAAACGGATGACAATGTAATACTAGAATTAGACGTTTTTTGGGTTCAATATGCAGGAGTTGATCCTGTGGAGTATATCAAAAAATGGGGCAAAAAAGTTGAACTTATCCATATGAAACAAATCGATGACTTAAAAGCAAATGTTGATATGGCAGATGGAATTATTGATATGAAAAAAATAAAAGAGGCAGCTGAATTTGCTAAGTATTTTATCTTAGAACATGAAGAATATGATAAACCAGTCTGGGAAAGCATTAAAAATGATTTCGAACATTTGGAAAAAATATAATTTTAACTTATGTTTGTTTTTGAAGTATACTGGTAAGTGATATGTATAATTGGATTGTACTCACTATTACAGACAGGAATATCATTAAAGTTACGTGGGACAATAATAGTATCAAATAAAAAAGGAAGTGATAATTTGAGTAAACAATCCAATCAAAGATATCGTAAAGAAAAAGAAAAAAGCGTTACACAAAAATCCGGAAGTAACGTAGAACCCAATTCTTACCAAGCAAGTCAAAACTCATCAAGTAATAAATCATCAACTACAAATAAAACAAAATAAAATTATGTGGAGGGGCATTTGTAGCTATGTTACAAATGCCCCTTTTTCTATAGACAAAAGAAAAATTTGTAAGTATAATTGTTAAGCATCAAATAATAAATTAGAAACATGGAAAAAATATTAATTAACGTGATGATTAAAGTAATATTTAAAGTAATATTTAAAGTAATCTTTTAAATAAAGTATGGGAAGGAGTAAAAATGGATATTTTAATTGAAATTCTAGGATACCTTGCATCCGGCCTAGTAGCAGTATCATTTTTAATGAAATCCATGAAAAAACTACGTATTATTAATACTGTAGGAGCTGTATTTTTTGTTATATATAGTGTTGCAATTAAAGCATGGCCCGTTGCAGTTATTAATTTATTTGTAGTAATCATTAACATATATCGTATAAGTAAAGATCAAAATGAAGTTGATCACGAGATTTCTGAAAAGAATTAATCTAAATCATAAAGTTCATACAGAATTATTAATGGAAGATACTATTTAGTGTTGCAGATATATAAAAGAAAAAGTTAAAACGAATAAGTTAAAACGAATAATTTAAAACGAATAATTTAAATTAAACGAATTATTCAAAAAGAATAATATAAAATCATAAGTCAAAAGAATAAGTCAAAAAGAATAAGTCACAAAGAAACATTTGGATATTAAGGAATGAAAGCATCATAAACATTATTTGTTTAGGATGCTTTTTTATATTGTCTTGATCGTTATTTTTTATTAGTAAAAATACATGTATATAACAAGTTTCCCTACGAAGCGATACGTATCGTTCTGCGAATAATAGTAATAAATTAAACAGGAATTCATTACCATCGTCATAATAAATTAAGAAAATCTTAATTGTTTAATTCGATATATTGTGCTAGAATACGTGTTTGTGATAAGGGAAAAAATTATTTAACTAAAAATTGTGTTCTTTCAATGGTAAATAAATGAATCTTGAAAGGCACTTTTGAAAAGAGGAATTATTATTAAAGAATCAGTATTATATCGTCAACTTGACGATTCATTAACCAATACCAATATTGTACTACTTGCTGTTTGTTCTATATTTCTACACTATTTATTAACAGCGATTATATTAATCGGATTATCAGTGTATATTGCCACAAATAAACGTACTCGTAACATGATTTTTGTACATAAGTATGCCAAAAGTCTGGTACTTTTTTATATTTTAATGAATGTGGTCTCCATTATATCAAAAAACTGGTTTGGACCCATCGTAGGGCTTGCTATCATGCTTGCATATGTATTAGGGCTGTTTTTCCGAACAGTCATGACGAAGGAACTGTATGAGAGAGTGTTGACCTTAATATGTATTTTTAGTTTAACTAGTACTAGTTGTGCAATAGCAGAAAAGGTAGTAATACCAATTTTTGTAAAGGATTATAACACAGCTCGTATTTCAGCAATGTTTTTTCATCCAAACTATTTTGGTACGGTTATTAGTACAGTAATTATTATATGTGCATATAAGGTTTTAACACGCCAAGGAAAAACATGGGTTTATTATGGCATAGCTGCTTTTAATGTAATAAGCTTATATTTATGTGAGAGCATGTTTGCATGGATTGAAGTCTTTGTAGGAATTGCAATTTTGCTTATTGTACTAAAAAAACATCAATTACTTTCAATCTGGATGATAGCCGCTGTTTTTGCAGGTTTTATTATATTTATCTTAAATATTGATATTATTCCTAGATTATCAGAAGCAGAATTAACTATAAAATTAAGATTAAAGATTTGGAATTATACGATTAAGCAGATAAAAAATTCATTGATATTCGGATATGGGCCTATGTCATTTGCATTCAAAACTTATAAAATGGGTAATCTTGTTCCACATACTCATAGCATTTATTTAGAAGCTATTATGAACTATGGAGTGGTTGGTACATTATTATCACTCTTATATTTTATTAGGTATTATATTAATGTGATAAAAGAATGTTTTGTAAAAAAACATACTTTAATTACTTCACTTATATTAGCAATTACTGTAGCAACCTTAATACATGGATTAACGGATTTAACCATACTCTGGGTTCAAACACTACCATTATTTCTTTTTATATTATCAGGTTATGGGGCTTATGAGAAGTTTTCAGAACA
Source organism: Anaerocolumna sp. (assembly GCA_029239975.1). Lineage (GTDB taxonomy): Bacteria > Bacillota > Clostridia > Lachnospirales > Lachnospiraceae > Anaerocolumna. The sequence continues at coordinate 697 of JARBTX010000128.1, read as the reverse complement.
AGGGAGTGAAATTTTTTAAAACTTTGGAAAATTTTACTTGTAAAATAATAAAATACGTGTTATCTTATTAAAGAAATAAAAAAATGTAAAGGAGGTCATAACATGTTCGTATTAATTAACAAATCAAAACTAAATAAATATGTAATGACCGACCTATGTAATAAACGATAATCAAGTATAAATTTTTTCTCATATAAATGATTAGCACAGGTCGTGATGCCCTGTGCTTTTCTATTATCATAAACAAAAAGATTGTTAAAGCACAGAGTGTTGGAATTCTGTGCTTTTTTATTTTATTTGTGTTTAACGTAATACTTATTTTGTTGTTACATCGGTGGGTCATAAGCAGCATGGAAAGTGACCATGTCTGTTATTATAGTCAATTGTAAAACAATATAGTTTATCGAATTTATAATCAGAGTGTTTTCAATTGCCTAACTAGGTTTAAGATTAAGGGGAGAGAGGATTAGTTTATATGAAATTATCGTTTGGAAAATATCTAGAATTACTAAAAAAATATCTTATGAAAAGTAAATTACATTTATTTCTGTTAGCAATTGTTATGGGGTTTAGTATTATAATTCAATTAATAAACCCACAAATAGTAAGTTATTTTATTGATGGAATAAGTGAAAAAAAATCAACGAAAGACTTAATCGCAGTCGCAGGATTATTTATTTTATCCGCTTTATTTGGG
>JARBTX010000127.1 GCA_029239975.1 Anaerocolumna sp. | reverse complement strand
TAAGGATGGCTTGTTGTTTAAAGAACTTTACACCTTCCACTTCCAAATTAATATGTTCTTTTCCAGTGTCTAATATAACTTGTTTTAATTGCTTAAAACGATTCAAATCATCGGTAGTGGGATAAACTTTTACTTCTCCACGAATACCATGTGTTGCAGAGATAACACCAACTCTTATTAAATTATCCATTCTTTACTCCCATCTGTTTGTTCTACAAATATTGAAACTATTTTATCTATATATAAGTATATGTTTATAGATTTAACATACATTATTATGTTACAACGAATCTTAAATTAATTATCAAGGGGTCATTGCAAAAATAAGTTTACACTAAACTTTTGCAACAACCCCTTACATTATTACTTATTGTAGTATTTCAACGACTACTTTTTTATCATCCTTTGTCGCTGCTGCTTTTACAACTGTACGAATGGATTTTGCTATACGGCCTTGTTTTCCGATAACCTTTCCCATATCTTCAGGAGCTACCTTTAATTCTACGATTATAGATTTATCGGTTTCCTTTTCAGTTACAACAACTTCTTCAGGGTGATCAACGAGTGATGTAGCAATTACTTTAACTAATTCTTTCATTACTCTTCACCTCCATAGGAATGTGAAATGCATTGTATTAATTAATACAATGATATTATCAACAATACCATTAATAACAGGATACTAATTATTTAGTAAGACCTGCTTTTTTGAATAAATTACCAACTGTTTCAGTAGGTTGTGCACCATTAGCAATCCATCTTTTCGCTGCTTCCTCATTAATGTTGAAAAAGCTTGGCTCTTTAGTTGGATCATAAGTACCAATCTCTTCGATAAATTTACCATCTCTTGGGGATCTGGAATCTGAAACAACGATTCTATAGAAAGGAGCCTTTTTTTGTCCCATTCTCTTTAATCTAATCTTAACTGCCATTATCTTTTCACCTCCTTAAAATATTGTCTTTTAAGCTGAATTCTATTCATCTTAATATTTATTGTAAAAGTTATATCAAATATTGTATATAACAGAACAATTGATTATTATCATGGGGATATTAATCCTAATAATACTTTACTAAAATCCAAATGGTAATCTGAACTTACCACGTTTACCAGCTTTACCACCCATCATACCGGACATTTGTTTCATCATCTTACGCATTTGCTCAAATTGTTTTACCAATTTATTCACTTCGCTGATATCAACACCTGCACCTTTTGCAATTCTCTTCTTTCTAGAAGGGTTTAAAATATCTGGATTGGATCTTTCTGCTTTTGTCATGGAATAAATGATTGCTTCTACTCCAGAAAGAGCATTTTCATCAATGTCAACATCTTTTAGTTGACCACCACCCATGCCAGGCATCATTTTTAATATATCACCAATGCCACCCATTTTTTTAATTTGCTGCATCTGATCTAAGAAATCGTTAAAGTCAAATTCTGCTTTTTTGATCTTCTTTTCTAATTCCTTCGCTTTATCTACATCAAATTCAGCTTGGGCTTTATCGATAAGGGTAAGGATATCACCCATACCAAGAATTCTTGATGCCATACGATCTGGGTAAAATTGTTCTAAGTCAGACAACTTTTCACCCATACCAACATAAAGAATTGGTCTACCAGTGATGGAACGAATGGAAAGAGCTGCACCACCCCTAGTATCACTATCTAATTTAGTTAAGATAACGCCATCAATACCAATTTTATTATTAAACATCTCAGCTACATTTACTGCATCTTGACCTGTCATAGAGTCAACAACTAAGATAGATTGATGTACGTTAACATTTTCTTTAATTTCAATTAATTCATTCATCATATCTTCATCAATATGAAGACGTCCAGCTGTATCTAGAATAACAACATTATAATTATTCTTAGCAGCGTGTTCCATCGCCGCTTTTGCTATATTCACAGGTTTATGCTTATCACCCATTGAGAATACCGGAACACCTTGTTTATCTCCATTAATTTGGAGCTGTTCAATTGCAGCTGGTCTATAGATATCGCAGGCAACCAACAATGGTTTTTTACCTTTTGATTTAAACTTACCTGCTAACTTTGCTGTTGTGGTTGTTTTACCAGCACCTTGTAAACCACACATAAGAATGACTGTGATTTCGTTGCTTGGTCTAAATGAAATCTCTGTAGTCTCCGATCCCATTAAATTTACCATTTCTTCGTTAACAATCTTAATTACCATTTGTCCAGGAGTTAAGCTAGACATTACGTCTTGACCAACTGCACGTTCCTGTACAGATTTGATAAAATTCTTAACTACTTTAAAATTAACATCTGCTTCAAGAAGAGCCATCTTAACTTCTTTTAAGGCTGTGGCTACATCTGCTTCAGATAATCTACCTTTACCTCTAAGGTTTTTAAATACGTTCTGTAGTTTTTCGGAAAGGCTATCAAATGCCATGCCAAAACCTCCTAATGATTTCTATCTATAAATCTTTCAATATATTATCAGTTAATTTTATAATTTCATCTAAATGCGAGATTCTTGTTTCATTTTTTATCTGAATGGAAAGTTCTTTAATCCGAATGACATCTTCCTTCGTTTTTTCAAACTTTTTTACTAAACATAGTTTATCTTCACAGTCTTTTAACTGCTTACTACATCTCTTAACAATATCAAAAACGCCTTGTCTACTTATTCCTTGTTCTTCTGCAATCTCACTTAATGACAAATCATTTAGAATATAATCTTCGAAAATACGTTTATTATGGTCTTTTAATAGTTCTCCATAGAAATCAAATAAGATTGATAGTTCAACTTTTTCTTTTAATTTATCATCTAAGACTTTATCATCCATTCAAACACCACCTGTAAAGCTTTTTTCTTTACACATGCTAGTATATCCAATTCATATTTAATTGTCAAGTGATTATTATGATTTTTATTATTATTTCTTTTCTTTTATTAAGATGTGGAAAGATCCTATACAAATCCAATTAAGATCCTGTATAAATCCAAATATGATCCTATATAAGTCCAAATATGATCCCATATAAATCCAAATATGATCCTATATAAATTCAAATAAGATCCTATATAAATCCAAACATAATCCTATCAAGATACTTTATAAAAACTATTTTTCTTAAGCAATTAAACAAACTATTTTTTCCGCTTTTCTAAACTCATCCTCTAAAAAATGATTTGGAAGCTCATGTACTGTTTTAATAGGATTCGGTGCACCAACTATTTCTCTTATTCGTTTTTCCATAACTAAGAGATGTCTCCATTCACCAAATTTAAATGCAGTATTATAATAAGTTCCCACTTCTGCAAATCCTAATTTTTTATGTAATGCAACACTACTTTCATGTGGTACACAAATAAGAGAATAAATATTATAAAATCCTTGTTCTTCAATAATATGAAATAAGGCAGCATATAAAGCTGATCCAATATGCATTCTTTTGTATTGATCAGATAAATATACAGAACATTCACAGTCCCACCCAAATGCTGCTCTTTCCAAATGCGGCGAACAATAGGCATAACCTGCAATTACACCATTCACTTCACATACTAGCCAAGGGAACTTATCCATGACTTTTTGCATTCGTTCTTTAAAAACATCAAGGGGAACCTTATCATATTCAAACGTGATTACAGTATTTAAAATATAAGGTTCATAAATTGTATAGATAGCTTCTGCGTCATTTAACGTAGCCATTCTGATCGTAATTTGACTCATTTTATCCTCCATCATAATAAAAACTCATACTCATTATTAATTATTGTGTTTGTTTTAACTATATAGAATTAAATTATGTTTCTGTAGTTATTTTATTTTTCATATTTTTTTCATATTATTTTTTATATTAGTTATTATATTATTGTCATATTAATTTTATATTATCTAAATTCTATATAATCAAATTCTTAGAAATAAGCTTGATCAATTAGTCTTACCTTGTTTGATGTGTAAAAATAAAGGTACCTATTCCAACCGCAATTGTTACATTCAGCGAATCCACATCTGGAGATTGTGGTATACATATACTTGTTCCAACATTTAAGAAGGAATCGTCTAAACCAGTCGCTTCATTACCAAAAACCAAGGAAAACAAATCTGTTTTTGGGCAATTTTGAATTTCTAGTGTGTTACTACCATTTAACATAAAGGTAAAAACATCATGGTTTTGATAGTTTTTTTGATATTCTTCAAAAGAACTAAAGTGTTGATGACGTAGTCGAAACAATGCACCCATAGATGAGCGTATTGTTTTAGGATTAAACAGATCAGCACAAGGAGTAATAAAAGCTATATCATAGATACCAAGACCTACCGCTGTACGAATAATCGTACCTACATTCCCCATATTACTTGGGTTAACAAGGACAATATGTGATCTATTCTGTTCTAAAGTACATTCATACTTATCAAATACCCCTATTACAAAACAATTTTCTTTATCGCTAATTTTATTAAATAACTTATCATTTGTTAAAATAGGTATCTTATGCTCTGAACATAGTTTTATTAATCCGTCAGTATCAGTAAAACTGGTGTGTACGTATACCCCTTTTACTAGTTCTGGGTGACATTTTAACATTTCGAATGTTGGAAATGCACCTAATGTATAAGAATATTCAAAACTCTTCTTATATGGTTTAATTGGTTCCATTAAATATTCCTCCAAAGTAGTAGGTAAATTTCTAGAAGTATTTGCTATTAAGCAATTATCAAATATATTATACCTTAAAATACTAAAATACAATACTTAAGACTTACTATTTTCTTAAAATCTATCTTTTCATTCAACTTTCAAAGTATTTTATATTTTATTTTCTATTTTCTCAACTTTAATTCAGAAATAAATTTAAGGTTGCATTAAGATATTTGTCATGATACGCTATTAAAAATATTTAGTATGTCTTTTAAATGACAAAGAGACATAATTATAATAAATATGCCTGTGAGAAGTCATTTTGTAAGTTCGTAATTTATCTCCTACATATAAGTTATGAAATATTTCTAAAGAAAAGGCAAACTTAACATAAGCTAAGTTTGCCTTTTCTTTATTATATTAAATAGCTTTATACTGGATAAGCTTGATTTACAGTATCTGCAACTGTAATATCAATTTTCGTCTTTTGAGCCTGACGATATTTAAAGAATTCAAGAGCCACTTGTGGGAATAGAGCGTAGGATAACACATCTTCATCTTGTTCTTTCCATTGTTCCATCTCTTTTTCAATGGCCTTTAATTCAGGTTTTAATAGGTCTGCAGGACGACAAGTAATTGGTTCTTTATCTCCAATAACTTTCTTCTGTACATCTTTATCAAATGGTTTTGCTGTACGTCCATATTCTCCTGCTAATACTGCTTTGGTTTCTTTTGTTACCATCTTATATCTTTCACCTGCTAATACATTAAGTACAGCTTGTGTACCAACTATTTGGCTAGATGGAGTAACGAGTGGTGGTTCACCAAAGTCTTTACGAACTCTAGGGATTTCTTGTAATACTTCATAATATTTATCTTCTGCCTTTTGTTCTTTTAGCTGAGAAACAAGGTTGGATAACATACCACCTGGTACTTGATATAGTAATGTCTTAATATCAACACCCATCACTTTAGGATTTAGTAATCCTGTTTCAAGCGCTGTATCTCTCATAGGTCTAAAATAATCCGCAATTTCTGCTAATAATTGTTGATCAAAACCAGTATCATACGGAGTACCTTTAAAGGTTTCTACCATAACCTCCGTCGCAGGTTGACTAGTGCCCATTGAAAATGGTGACATTGCTGTATCAATAATATCGCAACCAGCTTCAACAGCCTTTAAGTACGTCATTCCAGCTACACCGCTTGTATAATGTGTATGAAGATCAATAGGTATTTTAACTGCAGACTTTAATGCTGAAATTAATGTAGTAGCTTCATATGGTACTAATAAACCAGCCATATCTTTCAAACAGATAGAATCCGCACCCATATCTTCTATTTTTTTAGCCATATCTATATAATATTCTGTAGTATAAGCATCTCCTAAAGTATAAGAAATAGCAATCTGAGCATGGCCTTTTTCTTTATTAGCAGCTTTTACAGCACATTCTAAGTTTCTTATATCATTTAAAGCGTCAAATATTCTAATGATATCAATACCATTTGCAATTGATTTTTGTACAAAGTACTCAACTACATCATCTGCATAATGACGATATCCTAATATATTTTGACCTCTGAATAACATTTGAAGTTTTGTATTCTTAAATCCAGATCTTAATTTTCTAAGTCTTTCCCATGGATCTTCTTTTAAGAATCTTAAAGATGCATCAAACGTTGCACCACCCCAGCATTCAACTGCGTGGTAACCTACTTTATCCATCTTTTCAATGATTGGAAGCATCTGTTCCGTCGTCATTCTTGTAGCTATTAAAGACTGATGGGCATCACGTAATATAGTTTCGGTTATTTTAACCGGTCTTTTAGTTTGTTCTGACATATCTTTACCTCCTTTTTCTTTTCATAGTAAAGTTATAATAACTTTATGTATTATTTAATTAGGAACTTAATATATCGAAATAAAATAATTATAAAATTTAATAACTAAAACAATCATCTATATCTTCTTTTACTTTACTCCAAATATGGCCAAGAATGTACCAGCTACAACAGCCGTACCTATAACACCAGCAACATTAGGACCCATAGCATGCATTAATAAGAAGTTTGTAGGATCCGCTTCTGCTCCAACTTTTTGAGATACTCTAGCTGCCATTGGAACCGCAGAAACACCAGCAGAACCAATCAGCGGATTAACTTTACCACCAGATAGTTTACACATTAATTTTCCTAGTAATACTCCACCAGCTGTACCAAATATAAAAGCAATTAAACCTAGTGCCACTATTTTTAAAGTAGATGGTTTTAAGAATGCTTCTGCACTTGTTGTTGCTCCTACAGAAGTTCCTAAGAATATTACAACAATATACATTAAAGCATTCGATGCTGTTTCCGTTAATTGTTTTACTACTCCACTTTCTCTAAATAAATTTCCTAACATTAACATACCAATTAATGGAGCTGTAGTTGGTAAAATAAGTACAACTACTATTGTTACTATAACAGGAAATAAAATTCTTTCTAACTTTGTAACAGGTCTAAGCTGCTCCATCTTTATTTTACGTTCTTTTTCTGTTGTTAATAACTTCATAACAGGTGGTTGAATTATCGGAACTAAAGCCATATAGGAATATGCCGCGACTGCGATTGGTCCCATCAATTCAGGAGCTAATTTGGATGCTAAGAATATTGAAGTTGGACCATCTGCTCCTCCGATAATTGAAATTGCAGCGGAAGCACCATCTGTAAATCCAAAGAAAATGGCACCAAAATAAGCTATAAATATACCGAATTGAGCTGCTGCTCCAAGTAAAAAGCTACTTGGATTTGCAATTAATGGCCCAAAATCCGTCATAGCACCTACACCTAAAAATATTAGAGATGGCCATATACCGTATTCATCACCGATATAAAAATAATGTAACAACCCACCTGCAACAAAATTACCGTTTACATCAGTTGTAGGTGCAGCCATAATCCCCGGAAATAAATTTACTAAAAGCATACCAAATGAAATAGGTACGAGTAGTAATGGTTCATAACCTTTCTTTATTGCTAAATATAAGAAAAAACAAGCTACGCCAATCATTATGAAATTCTTGTAAGTTAAACTTGAGAAGGCGGATTGTTCTGCTAACTTTGTAAGTATGTTTATTACGTAATCCAAAATTTTGACCTCCATTATTTCTTATAAGCAATAATACAACTTGCTTATTTATTCATAGTTGCTAATAAAACTCCAGCTTCAACCATATCTCCTACGGTTACATTAATACTAGCAAGGATTCCATCTTCTGGCGCAACAATTTCATTTTCCATTTTCATTGCTTCAAGTATTAATAATACATCTCCACGCTTCATACTTTGACCTATAGATGCTTTTATAGCAAGTATTTTACCTGGCATAGGCGCATTTACTTTAACACTTCCAGCAGAGCCGCTTGGAGCTGCTGCTTTTGGAGCTGCTTCTTCCGCTTTTGGCTCTTCCTTTGCTACAGGTGTAGGTGCAACTGTTTTAGGTGCAACTGGTGCTGCAACCGGCATTACTACTGGAGCTGCTGCTTTTGTAGAACTTCCTGTACCTTCTTCAACAGTTACTTCATATGCGATACCGTTTACGGTAATTGTATAATTCTTCATTTTATATCCTCCTTAATTATGGAATTTATAGTAATAAGTATAATAGATTAGGCATTTTGCCAATTCTTACGATTTACTTTACGGATAGATCTGACAACAAGTCCATCGGCAGGAGCATTTTCACCCATATATGCCATGATTGCTGCTGTTATTACAGCAACTAACTCTGTATCTTGAACTAACTCTTCTTCTAATGCTATATTGTTGTAAGAATTATTATTAATTCCTTGATTTTGTTCCTTACCACTATCTAACGAATCTTTTTGCTGAAATGAATTTACGATCGTGGGAACATATTTAATCAAAGATATTATGATTGATATACAAATTAAAACAACGAATACAACACCTACGCCGATAAGAGTATTTGAAAGTGCTCTTGGAAGCTTATCAACAAATGATGAATTAGCACTTGCTGTCAGCATGATGGTATTTATTCCTGATTTCAACATATTCATATCTTTCCTCCTGTATTATTATGATACAAAAACAAATTGAAACGCATAGAAATACATTAGTTTATTTATACAGTACCATGTTTCTTACTAGGACGTTTTTCTCGCTTAGTAAATAGCATTTCATAAGCATAGATTAAATGTTTTCTAGTTGAAGCTGCATCAATAATTGAATCAACATATCCGCGTTTTGCTGCTGCTTCGGCACTAGATTGAAGTAAATCATATTCAGATGCTTTTTCTTCAATTTTGTCAACCTCATCTTGATACATAATTTGAGCAGCGGATTTTGCATCCATCATACCGATTTTTGCACCTTCAACTGCAAATACTAAATCTGCTCCAATATGTTTGGAATTCATTGTTAAATATGCACTTCCGAAAGCTTTTCCTACTATTATATTTACTTTAGGAATAGTTGCATTTGCGAAGGAATATGTTAATTTAGCACTCGCTAAACCAATTGTTTTTTCTTCTTCTAATGTTGCTTTATAACCTGTTACATTTGTTAAGGTTAAAAGTGGTATATTAAATGCATCACAAAACTCAACGAACTTTTCAGCTTTATAGCATCCGGCAGTTGTTAAAGAACCATCAAATTTCTCTAACACATTTCCTTCTGAATCTATAATTTCCGTTCTATTTGCTACAGCACCAATTGTCATTCCATTTAATCTAATAAATCCTGTAACCATTTCTTTTGCATAATCTTTTCTTACTTCAATAAAATAATTTTCATCTGAAATATCACGTAGTGCTAATGCAGTATCTGTAATATAAGAAGATACGTTTGGTACCAAACGATTTAAATCATCATTACACTCATCATAAGAAGCATCATCTTCATTGTTCGATGGTAAAATTGTAATAAGTTCACGAATCATTGCAAGAACGGATTCATCATTCTCTAAAAGGAAATCAATATTACCTGAGTTTGCTCTAAAATCTGCGGATGAACTATCACATTTTGAAGTAAAGTTACCATCAATTGCATTTGGTGAATTTATGAATAATTTTGATTGATTTTTTGCCATAAATGAAAAATCACTTAAGGATGTTAAAACTGCTGCTCCACCACCACAGGTACCAAGTACTGCAGTTATTTGAGGAATAACACCAGACGCAAGAGTTTGTTTTAGATAAATCTCTCCAAAACCATTTAAAGCGTCCGTTGCTTCTTGCAGTCTTAAGCCGGCACAGTCAATAATACCAATGACAGGTGCTCCAACCTTAAGTGCTAAATCATAAATATGTGCTATTTTTTTTGCGTGCATTTCACCAATGGAACCATTTAAAGCGGTTCTATCCTGGCAATAAACATATACTAGATTACCATCAATTACTCCATATCCGGTAATTACACCATCTGCAGGTATATCTTTCTGCTGCAAATTAAAGTCTGTGCTTCTCTTTGTTACCAAAGCACCAACTTCAACAAAACTATTGTCGTCAAGCAAATAGTTTATTCTTTCTCTTGCTGACAATTGTGCTGTCGTATTCATTTTCTGCCCTCCATTTTTTTCTATAATAAATTAGTAAAACCAAATTCTCTGCCGATTATAATTATATCCCTCTTTACACATTTTTTCAATACATTATTGGTATATTTTGATATAAAATTATTACGAAATATCTAGTCATTTTTACATATTGACATACTAAATTTTTATGTTATGCGATAGATATATTAATAATTATCTTCAAAATCATTCAAGTGTTTCTTAATAGACTCTGACCGAAAACCCTTTCTATAAAGACTAGCTGCTAATTTCATTTTGTCTTCTTTCGATAAGCTGGATAAATCTTTGCATTTTTTCGATATTGCTTTCATTATAGCACTATCTTCTGTTTCATATTCATCTGTAAAGGCTTCTTCAATTATACTTTTTTGTATTCCTTTGTTCATTAATTCCATCTGAATTTGCCTTAGACTTTTCGATTCCTTTTTCGTACGAATATAAATCTGGGCATATCTTGTATCATCAATATAATGATAACTTTTGATATAATCTAGTATCATAGAAATAACAGAATCCGTATAATCTGCTTGTTTTAATTTAAGTTTCAATTCCTGTTCACTTCTATCCATAAACTTTAATATACTTATTGCTTTCTGCTTGCCTCTTCTTAGAACAGTATTTTTTAAAATATCATCATACACTGCTTCCGTAATTATCTCATTTTCTACTAATTTATATACTTTAATATCTTTATTATATAAAAGAAAATGATACTCCCAATCAATATAGACTTTTACTTTTCCCTTATCTAATCCTTCAAGTTTCGTTATAATCATTGTTTTTCTCTTTTCATAATTATTTTTATAATATCTTACTTATATATCAGTTCTAACCTAAATTTCAACTCTAACCTAAATTTCAGCTCTAACCTAAATTTCAGCTCTAACCTATGTATTAACTCTAACCTATATATTAACTCTAACTTATGTATTAACTCTAACTTATGTATTAACTCTAACTTATGTATTAACTCTAACTTATGTATTAACTCTAACTTATGTATTAACTC
>JARBTX010000126.1 GCA_029239975.1 Anaerocolumna sp. | reverse complement strand
TGGATTCGGAATCTCTACCATTCTTAGTAGAACCAACACCCTTTTTATGAGCGAAAAATTGAAGGTTCATCTTTAACATAACCTACACCTCCTTGAATATTCAGCTACAGAATTAAGATTAAATTCTGTTAAACAAATTTAATATATTCCTGTCCATAATCCTCTTGTATTCCTTGTAAACCAAGCAATAAAGAGTTTAGCAATAAACTAGACTCATTACTAAGATTTGAAACAATCTTGAAATCTATCTCACCTTTTTTCTCATTTTCCTTAATATTAAAGGTATCTGATGTAAAATGCTCTATAGAATTCACGGTATTGATTACTAGTGCGGAAACCGCTGCACAGATAATATCCTGTCCGCTTTCAGCGAAACCAGCATGTCCAGTGCTTTTAAACCCTGTAATCTTACCCTCTGCATTCTGATAAATGGATATTTTAATCATATCACTACCAAACTTAATTATGCATTAATTTTTTCAATTTTTACCTTAGTATATGGCTGTCTGTGACCGTTCTTCTTGTGGTATCCGGTTTTTCTCTTGTATCTGTAGACAATAACTTTTTTGTTTTTGCCTTCTTCTACAACTGTTGCTGTAACTGTTGCATTAGCTACTGTAGGATTTCCTACTACTAATTCACCGTTGTTTACTACAAGTACTTGATCAAATGAAACAGTTGAACCAGCTTCTACACCAAGTTTTTCTACTTTAATGATATCGCCTTCGGCTACTTTGTACTGTTTACCACCTGTTGCTATAATTGCGTACATATGGCACACCTCCTATTATCATTACTCGCCAACTGTGGTATCTGACATATTTTTGTAAAAATGCAGAATTTTAGACCTCGTTGTGCGGCACACTAGTGTATGATAGCATATTCGGTAGGATTTGTCAACAAAAATGATATATTTTATAATAAATTGTATAAAGTTTAATAAATGTAATTTTATAGCTATAATTGATATTATCAATCTTTCACTTTTACAATAGTATCAAATAAAGATCGATTAATATTTTTTCCCAAGCTTAGTAATCCATGCACCAAGTAAAATAATCCAAAGAAAGGAGTATAATGATTCAATCATAAATATACCTTTCCCTTCCATAACATGGTTGATAACTTCTGTTATTTCGATACTTGGGATTAATATAAATATGTAATAGGTCCACTCAGGTAAAGTAGCATAAACTGAAACTACTAAAAATAAAGATACCATAACCACAGATGCAACTACTGTGCCATTTTTTGAAGAACTAACCTTAAATCCAATAATAATACCTATCTCAATGAATATGATTCCACCTATTATTATTGGTACTAATACAGTGAATACTTTTAAATCAAAACCTCTATTAATAATAAAAACAGATAACTGAGAAAATAAACTTAGAATGAAAATAGTGACACCTTTTGCAGTAATGATTTGTCTAATAGTTAGTGGTGTACATAATAATGCATCAAGTGTTTTCCCATCTCTTTCTTCTAATATGTCTGGCGCTATTAGCATAATGCCAACCATTAATTGAGCAAATACAATCCACATAGACAATAATAAAAACTCTACTTCAGCCATCTTCATAGTGGCAGTGATTACTTTTGACATAAAGACAGGTAGCAGAATAACTACAAGAATTGCAGGGTTATTTATCAGTTCTAATATTTCATGTTTTATTAATTTTCTAGTATACATCAGCTTAATACACCTCCAGTCAAGGATGCAAATACATCTGTCAATGAATTTGTCTTTGTATTAATATTAATGATTTTACCTTCACTCATCAATCTAGAAACGAATTGTTCTGTTTCTTCTGTACCCATAGGTAAATTTTGTTTTATAATATGCCCATCTTGCAAAAATTCTATAAACAATTCCTTTTTGCTGTATTGACTTTTTAGATTTTCAGCTGTATCAATAGCAGCCAATCTACCATTATACATAATACCAACACGATCACTTAATTCGTCTGCTTCATTCATGTCGTGAGTTGTAAGAACTATGGTAGTTCCTTTATTTTTAATGTTCTTTATGTAATTCCGAATAAGTGTTGCCGTATTTGGATCTAGTCCACTGGTAGGTTCATCTAAGAATAATACCTTGGGATTATGTAATAACGCTCTTGCAATTAATACTCTTTGCTTCCACCCTTTAGACAATTCTCCGACCTTTTCATTTTGCTTTTCAACCAACTGGAGACCTTCCATCACTTCAAAAATCCTAGATTTCTTAACTCCATATAGATCAGCAAAGAATGTTAAATTTGCTATAATGGTTGCTCGATTGTACAGATTAGGTAATTCAAACACTACCCCTATTTCTTTATGTACTGCTTTTCTATTCTGCCATACATTAATATCATTAATCCAGATTTCTCCCTCAGAAGGGGGAAGTAACCCTATCATCATTTTTAATGTTGTAGTTTTACCAGCTCCGTTCGGCCCTAAGAATCCAAATAACTCTCCTTCCGGAATTGAGAAAGATAAATGATCAACTGCTAATTTCTCTCCATACGTTTTTACCACATCTTTAAGAACAATCAATTTTAAACCTCCTTTATCGATACATACTATTATTATGTAATTCTCAAAAAGTCAGAAATAATAAATATGGTAATATTATACATATAATTCTATTTTATGTAACATTCATTGTCAATATAAAAGAAAAGAAACATCCAATAATAATTCTTAATCATAATTATTGGATATTTCTTAACCTATGTCTCTATATATTTTATTATTTTACTTTTTCAATTTTAATAAAATATTTCTTTTTATAAGGAATTTCTTTTAATAAACACGTATTACGAAATACAGATAGCAATAAACCTAGAACAATAAAATTGATAAGTAAGCTAGTTCCACCATAAGAAACGAATGGTAAATTCACTTGTGCTATGAATTGAATACTTAAGTTAGAAAGTATATATATAAATCCTTGTACTGCGAAAACAGAGCTGCAACCAATACCAATTAACATCCCTAAGGTATTTCTTTGTTTAAGTGAACTATAAAACATGTGTCCAATAAATACCAAAAATAGAACAACTATAAAAATACCCGCCAGTATACCAAATGTACATATAATATAAGTTAAAATATAGTCATTGTTAAGACTTGGAATATAGCCCAATGTAAATTCAGTCGAACCACCAATCCATTTTGCTTTTAATATTGCCTCTCTTGTTACGTCCATCTGATATCCTTTCGGATACTGTTCTGGTTGTAAGAGTATTTGAAACTTATTGAGCAAACGGAACCATTGATAGGATGAAACATATTTAAGATATAAAAACATTACTAGATGATATAAAATAGCCAAACCCCATATGAATAACAACCCTTTTCCTTTTTTTGTTCCAAACCAATTTTTACATACTGCTACCGTTAACATTATTAACATGCATAAAATCAGACCTACGTAGACCGAACTTTGAGCTACATAATGTTGCATTACTATTAGACCACTCATTCCGAGCATAAAACATTTTATTATTCCAAGATATCCTCCTTTTCGGTAAGCATAGATTATTCCACCAAACGCTGGATAAAGTAACATCCCATAGGCATAAAGAAATGGCATGCTTCCGTTAATCATATGCTCATATCCAAAAGGTGCGTAAAGAAAAAATCCTACTAATAGTAATATCCATATTAACTTTGGATACTTTCCAATTAATGAATAATCTAAAAAATAAATAATCATCATCAACAAAAAACCGATAAATATCAAAAGAATATGTCTCTTAACATCGAATCCATTAGATATACCTGATCTGACAGCAGCACCATTTAGATCAATTAATGTTAGGATACTAAAGACACATAGGGTAATCACAACAAGAATAAGATTAATTTCTAATTTAGGTTTATGTATCTTATTCAATTGAATCCCAACTTCAACCGGATTTCCCATTTGCTTTATCGCTTTATTCATTGCTAAGTTTTCATCATCACCTGCTAATACAAAGGCTTCTTTTTGATCTTCTATATGTTGCTCCATTTCTTCTGCCACTAAAAGTTTCGCTTTTTTATTTCTAATTTGATTCTTCAAATCTTCTAAATATTCTTCTTTCTTCTCATAATATTCCAAAAGTAACACCTCCTAGAACACCATTTACTGCAGTGGTATATTCTTTCCATTCATCTTTTTTTGTTTTTAAAAATTTACGTCCACTTTTCGTAATCCGATAGTACTTTCTTGGTTTTGCACTTTCTAAATCATCATAGGATTCTAAGTATCCATCATTTTCAAGTAAATGTAATAAAGGATATAGTGTTCCTGCTTTTAAATCAAATACATGATTAGATCGTTGGTTTAATGTCTCTATCATTTCGTAACCATACATATCTTTTTCTGATAATAAGTTTAATAAAAGCATTGATGTACTTCCGGAAATTAGTGTTTTACTTACTGGCATAGCTGTTGTCCTCCATATATAGATTATCTATATAAAATATATATCGACTATCTATATATGTCAAGGTCTAATTACTAAATATTTCACACATTACCATTTTGACTAGTAATGGAGTATCGAAGTGGGATTTGTGGCCCTAGCTTCGATATCTTTCTAAAACATTCATTTTCTCCACTACGTAAATAACCGACCTATATCATGTATCGCCACAATAAACATTAAAAACATTAATAAAATGAGCCCTATCGAATGTACAACACCTTCTTTTTCAGGACTAATGGACTTTTTTCGTATTGCTTCTAAAAATAAGAAAACTAGTCTTCCACCATCTAATGCAGGAAAGGGTAATAAGTTCATTACACCTAAGTTCGCACTTAGAAGAACCATCATATTGGCCATACTTACAAATATATAATGCATACCATCATTTTTATTTGCATTATAGACATCGCCTATCATACTAACTACACCTACCGGTCCCGTCAGATCCTTTAATTCAAGCTGACCATATAATAGCTGACCTAATGCTCTTATGGTTGAACTTATCATATATTTTACTTGAATGATACTACATTTAATTAGATCCACTGTATTTACTTTCTGAATGTCTTTATGTATAAAAAAACCTAATTCATAAGAATTGCTTAAAATAGGCTTTACATATAAAGGAGGCATTATTTTACCATTTCTTTTAAACAAAACGACTACATCATGATTGGTTAAAGGATATTCATTAAAGTATGCTCTCATTTCAGAATCATTGGTTATTTTGTGACCATTCATACTAAGTATGATATCTCCTACCTTAATACCTGCATTCTGCATCGGCATTCCTTTACCTAATGCATCGATTACAACACCATAACCATCTTTTACTGTATCATAGCGAAAACCTAATATATATGGTTTTTCTGGTTTATAGGATATAGTTTTAGGTTTATCTCCTTTTCTTACATAAGTTAACGTAATGTTTTGATCTCGAAGCGGATTTTTATAAAAATAATTCTGAAATTCATATCCACTATGTATCTTGGTTCCATTAATGTTGGTAATGATATCATCAGCTCTTAGACCACCTAATTCTTTTACCGTGGAATGATTTACAACAATTTTTACAGTCGCTTTACTATACCCCATGTCAAAGCCATTGATAGCAATCACAATAATTGCCATTAATAACGCAAAAACAAAGTTAAAAAAAGGACCAGCAAAAATAACCGCAATCCTATCCCATACACCTTTTTTATAAAAAGCATTATCTCCTTCTGCCACATCATCTTCACCTAACATGATGCAAGCACCACCAATTGGTACTAACTTTATCGTATATAATGTTTTGTCTCTCCACTCTATTAAGTTTTCTGCTTCTTTACTTTTTAAAAAGAATTTAAACTGGTAACCTTTATTCGTTTTTACCATTGTAATTACTTTTGGGCCCATTCCAATCGCAAATTCAGTAACCATAATTCCATTCTTTTTTGCCAGTAGAAAATGTCCTAATTCATGAATTACTATTATCAAACTAAAAATTGAAATAGCTATGATAAAGTTCATTATTCCCTCCTAGATATAAGTTTTAAAATATTGAAAGATACAACTTTAAGGTTAAGTAAAAAATATCTTCTTATAATATTTATATACGCAAAAAAAGGTTATATACGCATTTTAAATGGAACAGCTAGCACACATTTTAACTTCTATTGATATCGATTAAAAAATGTATTATAATTATTAGAATTTTAAACTAACAGATTGATCCATTATTTAAAATTAATCTATTAATTTACAATAAATAATGTATCTAAGATTAGCCTATGTATTAGAAAACTAGAGAGGAATCTATTATGAACAAAACAATACAGCTTTATAATCAGGATAGTCATATGAATAAGTTTCAAGCTACGGTTTTATCGTGTACCAGCGAAGTAACAAAGGATAATACTTCACATTATATCGTCATCTTAGATGCAACTGCTTTTTTCCCAGAAGGTGGTGGACAATCATCTGATATAGGTACGTTAGGTGGGGTTTTAGTCGTTGATGTGCAAGAAAAAGAAGATATTATATATCACACCTTAACTGCTCCTTTACATGTAGGAGACACAGTAACAGGTGAAATAAACTGGGAAAAGCGTTTTGATAATATGCAACATCATACTGGGGAACATATTGTATCTGGTATTGTTCACCAATACTTTGGATACGATAATGTGGGCTTTCACTTAGGAAGTGATGTAGTAACTATTGATTTTAACGGAAGTTTAACAGATGAAGATATTCGAATGGTCGAAACAAAAGCAAACCAAGCTGTTTTTTCAAACCTTCCAATTGATGTGAAATTTCCTTCGAGTGAAGAGTTAACAAAGCTTGATTATAGAAGTAAAATTGAACTTACTGAAAATGTTCGTATTGTAACTATACCAAATATCGATATCTGTGCTTGTTGTGCACCACATGTATCTTTTACTGGTGAAATCGGATTAATTAAGATAGTATCTTGGCAAAAATATAAAGGTGGAGTTCGCCTAAGTATGTTATGCGGAAGCAGGGCTCTAGCAGATTATAATAAAAAAGAAGTAAACGTAACAGAAATATCAGCTTTGCTCTCTGCGAAACCATATGAAGTATCAGAAGCAGTAAAACATCTTAAAGATGAAGCACTATCTTTGAAAGGTCAAATCTCTAACTTAAACAATCAATTACTTAAGTTTAAAGCAGCATCCATCCCAGAAGGCACAAAATCTATCTATATATTTGAGAAAGATATAGAACCTGGTTCTCTTCGTACTTATGCAAATATGATATTAGAACGCTGTGAAAATCTATGTGCGGTATTTGCTGGATCTGATGATACTGGATATAAATATATATTAGCAAGTAGTCATATAGATGTAAGAGAAATAGGCAAGCAATTAAATGAACATTTCTCAGGAAAAGGTGGCGGATCAAAAGAAATGATTCAAGGTTCTATAGTAGGTTCAAAAGAAATGATTCAAGGACTTTTAAATAAATTAGAAACTGAATTAGCTAACTAGTTGACATCCTATCAATTCTTATATTGGTATTATAAAGCATGGAGCAAGTCCTGTTATAAAGACTTGCTCCATTTTTAAAGAATATAAATTCATATGTACGATGTTCAGGTCAAATAGCCTTTTCAAAAAAGATCATCGGCTTTGTACAAATTGCCATTGCCACAGCCTAAACAGGGCTATTTGACCCCAACATCATATATATCTGAACCGTTCTAACATCTAATCCAGTATCCATGTGCTATTTGATCGTTCCATTTTCTTTACAAGGGAAAGAAATTCATCTTTATACTCATCACCCTGTAGATTTAATTTATCCACATTCCTTATAACCATATCATAGTTTGCTGTACCCTTCCATTTGCTATCACGAAGTATCATACCAAATGCAGCAACAGAACTAGCAAAGGATAAGTTTTTAGGCATTACCTTTACATAATTATCCTGATCAACTGTCTTTGTTATTAGTTTACTAGTGTCTTCGTCTGGCTCTTTATATCTAATATTAATCGTTAACCATTCATCGGTATCAGAAGTAGCTGTTTGTTGTTGATATTTTAAATTAGATTCCGCTATCTCTTGTTTCGAGCCAACTTCAACGATTTCATACAATGCAGTCACTCTGTGCCCAGCTCCTATTTCACCTGCATCTTTAGTATCATCGTTAAAGTCTTCTGTATTTAACATACGGTTTTCATATCCTATTAGACGGTACCCTTTCACCTTTGTTGGGTTGAATTCAACTTGAAGTTTTACATCTTTGGCAACTGTAAATAGAGTACCTCCCATCTCTTCTACCAAAACTTTCTTTGCTTCTAATAATGAATCAATATAGGCATAATTTCCATTACCGTTATCTGCTAGTGCTTCCATTTTATTATCTTTAATATTTTCAGTACCAAATCCTAAAACTGATAAAAATACACCTTTCTTTCTCTTCTTTTCAATTAATCTCGTTAATTCACCTTCACTGGATACTCCAACATTTAAATCTCCATCCGTTGCTAGGATAACTCGATTATTACCACCATCTAAAAAGTAGTTTTCTGCTAATTCATAAGCTTTTGTTATGCCTGCAGCACCTGCTGTACTACCACCCGCTGTTAAATTATTGATTGCTTCTGTAATTTTATACTTATCGTCACCTCTGGCTCCTTCTAATACGACTTGTTCGAAACCTGCGTAAGTTACGATTGATATTCTATCATTTTCATTAAGATTCTCAGCTAACATAGTAAATGCTTTTTGTACTAAAGGTAATTTATCCGGTTCTTCCATTGAACCAGATATATCCAATAAAAATACAAGATTGGAGCTTGGACGATTGGTAAGATCAATTTCTTTTGCTTGAAGTCCAATTAATAATAATTTCGCATCTTCATTCCATGGGCAATTGGATAGTTCTGTATTAATTGAAAATGGAGTATCACCAGTAGATTTTTCATAATCGTACTTAAAATAATTAATCATTTCTTCTATACGTACTGCATCAGGTTCTACTACACCTTCATCATAGATCATTCTTCTTATATTACTGTATGAAGCGGTATCAACGTCAACTGAAAAAGTTGAAAGTGGATAATCTTTTACAGCTTGAAAATTATTCTCAATGATTGCATTGTATTCTTCTGTATTAAACTCCTCCATACCATTTTCATTTGTAAAAGAATCCGCTTGAAGCTCCCCACCGTCCATCACGGTTAACTGATCCATCATAGGACTTTCTTGTTCCATATCATATTCCATCGCTGTAGAATTATTTGATTCTTTATTTACTTCAAAACTTTCTGCCTCCGCAATTGTATCAATTGGTTCATTGTAAAAATTAGTTTCTTTTTTACTACTACATCCATATAACCCTGTAACAAACACTGTAATAATAAGGATTAAACTAATGTAACGTAATACATTTTTCTTCATAAATTTCTCCTCCTAATTGAATAATTGTGTTCTACATTGATTAGACGACTTTATTTGGATAAAAGTTCCATAAAATAAAAAGATATCATACAAAAAGAACTAGTTTCTTTTAGAATGATATCTTTAATAATCTGTGTTTTATTTTCTTAATTATATTTATTTTAATTGATCTGTATTTATCTCGCCTAATCAGTTAGCTCACATACGGTTGCGTTGATATAATCTTTTAATTCTTCAGGGTTAATTACAATCTGGCAACCACGTATACCAGCACTAACAGTGATTTCATCAAATAACACTACTGTTTCATCAATATAAGTAGGAAATTTCTTTTTCATTCCAATTGGTGAACAACCACCACGAATATAACCAGTAATAGATAAAAGGTCCTTAACATGAATCATCTCAATCTTTTTATCACCAATGGCTGTAGCTGCTTTTTTTAGATTAAGTTCTGTGTTAACAGGGATACAAAAAACAATAATGCCCTTCTTATCACCTTTTGCTACAAGAGTTTTAAACACTTGTTCCATTGGAAAACCAATTTGTTTTGCAACATGCTCTCCAGATAAATCAGATTCGTCCACTTCATATTCAATTGTTTTATATGGAATGTTAGCTTGGTCTAACAAACGCATTACATTTGTTTTTATCATAAGTTTAATCCTTTACAAAATAAAAAAGTAGTTTATTACTCTTTTATTTTGATTTGTTCATGAATCGGTTTTCTTACTTTTTTCCTAGTAACCTCAACTAAATTTAACGCTGTCATATCAACTAATGTAGTTTTTATTGGGTCCTTACGAAATAATCCATCTAGTTCTTTCATAAGGGCCGCCTTGTCTGATTGCGCATCCATATCAATAAAATCAATTATAATAATTCCAGAAATATTTCGAAGCCTTACTTGTTTTGCTATCTCGTGAGCCGCTTCCATATTGATTTTAAAAAAGGTTTCTTGTGCTTTTTTCTTGCCACTAATTGCTTTTCCAGTGTTAATATCAATTACCGTAAGTGCTTCGGTCGGTTGTATAATTATGGTCCCCCCAGATTTTAACCATACTTTCTCACGAAGTGCATTTTCTAGTTTTGTATTCACGCTGTATAGATTATTTAAGGAGATTAATTTATCTTCATATAAATGCAACTTATGCAAATCTTCTTTTTGATAATCGGATAAATATTGCTTCATTTCATTATAAATGATAGTATCATCTGTTATAATTTCATCAATACTATCCGCAAATCCATCACGTATATCACAAAGGTATCCTGGTGGTGTCTCATACAAAAGAGTAAATTTAGTTTTGTGAATACCAAATTCTTTTATCTCATCATAGCACTTTTTTAATATCTGTAATTCTGCTTGAAGTTGTTCTTCTGTTACATTAACAGCATTGGTTCGAACAATAAATCCATAGGATTCCTGTAAATAATCCTTCATTAACCCTTTTAGACGTTTTCGTTCTGCATCATCTTGTATTTTAGAAGATACACCAACAGCAGATTTTCCATGAACTAAAACAATATACTTCCCAGTAAAATTTAGATTTGTAGTAACTGCTGGTGCTTTCGTTTTAATATCTTCTTTAGATACTTGAACAAGAATTTCATCACCAATTACTATCTTATCTGTTTTCTTGGCATTCACAAAAATTGGATATAAATTTTCTTCTAAAGATAAATAACACATTCTTCCATCCGATATTTCTACAAAGGCAGCATTAATATTTTTAACAATATTTTTAACTTTTCCTATATAGATATTACCTAGAATGCTTTTCTTACCTGCATAGTCTATATTAACCTGAACCATTTCATTTCCTTCATAGATGGAAGAAATGATACGATTATCTTGTTTTGTAATA
>JARBTX010000024.1 GCA_029239975.1 Anaerocolumna sp. | reverse complement strand
AATATCATTGGGAAGATGCTGTAGGTCCCATGGAAACAAGAATACGGCGGAAAAATCTGATATGGGGTGGAGAACTGGATCCATCTTTTGGAACTGCGGAATTCATTAAGTTTTGTAGAAAACTCGGAGCGGAGCCCATGATTTGTGTAAATCTGGCGTCCGGAACCGCAGAAGAAGCAGGTAATTGGGTAGAATATTGCAACGGAACTGGACACACATATTATGCAAATCTTCGTCGTAAGCATGGGTATCAGGAGCCTTTTAATGTAAAGTTTTGGTGTATAGGAAATGAAAGTTATGCCGAACCAGATATAGGTAAACAAAATGATGTACAGAGATATATTTCAGATGCCATGGAATTTATCAAATTTATGAAACTTACGGATAAGTCTATTAAAACTGTTATTGTAGGATGTGAGAAGGAAGAGTGGAACAGGCCGGTACTGGATGCTCTTCATGCAGTAACAGATTATTTATCAGTACATCATTACTCCAGTGAAAATGGGCAGGGGATTTATGGCCCTTTTAAAGGAGAAAAGGACCTTATGAATATGATTCATGATGTGGCAGAATTGATTGACAGTTATCCAGATGAAGTAACTGATTTTAATCCATGGTATCGTTTCCCTGCTAGAAGTAATAAAATTAAAATTGCTTTGGATGAATGGAATATTTGGGAGTTTGATAATAACAGCACTTATGGATTGATTACTACTTATTGTTGGAGAGATGCTTTGTGGACAGCAAGTGTATTGAATGACATAATTAATCATCCTTCAATTACGATGGCCAATATGGCACAAATGGTAAATGTGCTGGCACCCATTATGACGGATGAGAATAGTTCCTGGTATCAGACAATTGCCTATCCGCTAAGACTTTATCGCCATAATATGTTGGGAACAAGGCTAGAAAGTGATGTTGCTGAAATCCAGTTAGATGTTGGAGATGCAAGTACGATAAATGCGTTAAATATGGCTGCGGTTAGAAATGACGATGGGGCGATAAGAATAGTTGTTGTGAATCGTGACTTTGAGAATCAGTATAAAATATGTTTAAAAGGAAACGCAATGAACCGTAGCAGTAAGGGAAGTGTTATAGTTCTTACAGGAGATTTTCCAAAGGCAGTGTGTACAAAGGAGAGTTCATGTGTTCATGAGATAGTATACGAAATTGATTCAACTGATGTTATGCTACTTCCAGGAAGTATTACAATGATTACGTATTAGAACGATATACAGGAATTTAGAGCTATGAGATAAATAAAAGAGCTACTAAACAAAAATCTTATTGTAGAAAAAGCGCTTACTATGCAAGAAGGTGTTATTGCTTTGATACTAAAACGAAGCAAATAGCATTGATAACGTCTTGCTAGGTTCATATATTTAATGTGATAGCGGACCAAATGAGGCTTAGTAGGATTAGCAACTTATTCATTAAATTCGCATATCTAGGAACAACTCACAGGAGATAACCTAATGAACAAATACGATATATTAAAAAAATACTTTGGATATGATTCTTTAAGAGATGGTCAGGAAATATTAATCGACAGTTTACTGAATGGGCAGGATGTTTTAGGAATCATGCCAACAGGTGCTGGTAAATCCATCTGCTATCAGATTCCTGCGTTGACATTTGAAGGAGTTACCGTCGTAATTTCCCCTTTGATTTCTCTAATGATAGATCAGGTAAAGGCATTAAATCAAGCTGGAATCCATGCGGCATATATTAATGGCGCCTTGACTGAGACACAGATTACAAAGGCATTAGAGTTTGCCAAACAAGGAAAGTATAAGATTATTTATGTAGCACCGGAGCGGTTGGAAAGTGCAAAGTTCATGGAGTTTGCCATGGAGACCGAGATTTCATTTTTAGCAGTGGATGAGGCACACTGTATTTCGCAGTGGGGACAGGATTTTAGACCAAGTTACGTTAAAATTGTTGATTTTCTAAGAAAGCTACCGAAACGACCAGTAGTTGGTGCATTTACAGCAACGGCAACGGAGAGAGTAAGAGAAGATATCCTGTGTATCTTGCAATTGAATCATCCGAAACTTGTAGTTACAGGATTTGACCGAAAGAATTTGTTTTTTAAAGTGATTCAAGAGAAGGGAACAAAAAAGAAAGATGTAGACGTCCTTTCTTATGTAATGAGTCATGAAGGGGAAGCCGGAATCATATATTGTGCAACTAGAAAAAATGTTGAGGCAGTATGGAAAATGCTACGACAACAAGGTATACTAGCTGGAAAATATCATGCTGGAATGGATACTGAGGAAAGAAAGCAAAATCAGGATGATTTTATATATGATAAAAACACAGTCATGATAGCGACCAATGCATTCGGTATGGGAATTGACAAATCAAATGTCCGCTATGTTTTACATTATAATATGCCCCAGAGTTTAGAAAACTATTATCAGGAGGCAGGACGAGCTGGTCGTGATGGCGAAAATTCAGAATGTATTTTGTTTTATTCAGCACAGGATCTTATGATAAATCGATTTCTCATAGAAAGTAAGACTGGAAATAGCGAAATGCAGCCAGAGGATCTGCAAGTAGTACGTGAAAATGATGAGCTCAGACTGAATAAAATGCAGTGGTATTGTCTGACTAGAGATTGTCTACGTCAATACATACTGAGTTACTTTGGTGATAATACAAAATGTGACTGTGGTAATTGTGGAAACTGTCTGGCAGAATATGAAGAGAGGAATGTTACGGATATTTGTAAAGATATATTCTCATGTATCAAGGAGTCGAAACAACGATTTGGAATGAACGTCATAGTAGATGTACTATTAGGAAGAAATATGGCAAAGATACGAAGCTTTGGACTGAATGAATTGCAATGTTTTGGTTTGTGTAAACGATCGAGTGAATCTGAATTGAAAACAGTTCTTACTGAGTTGGAACAGCAGGGTTACATTAGTGCTACAAAGGATAAATATCAGATATTAAAATTATCCAATAGTTATACAAGTATAATGGAAGACCAGCAACAAATGATTATGAGATTTCCAAAGATTGATACTCCTGAAGTACAGAATCAGGTTAATAATATGACACGAAAAAGTAGACGGTCAGATGTATTGAATTCCAAGGGACTGGAACTATTCGATTATCTGAAGGAATTACGTCTAACTCTTGCTAGAGAGCAGGCAGTTCCACCTTATATCATTTGTTCTGATAAAACATTGGTTGATATTTGTTGTAAGATCCCTAGAAGTAAGCAGGAAATGCTTAAAATTAATGGTATCGGTGAGTACAAATTTGAAAAGTATGGAGAGGCATTTCTGACTGCTATTCACAATTTTATTGGAGAAAAAATTGAGTCCTATACTTATGAAGGATACGAGAATTCTGATGGAGATGGAAGTTTCGCAACAGAACCTTCAGGAATAAGTAGAAAAAAGCAAACAAGTAAAGAAACGTTCTATATAACAGAAGAAATTCTTTCAAATATAGTTTATAAGGATAGTACTACCATATCTGATTTTGTAAAAATGGTGAATGGTTTACGAGATGAAAGAACAATGAAAGCTTTGACTACCAAGACAATCACAGATAAATTGAAGGAAGAAGGGTATTACACTGATGAGTATGTAGATGGTGTCTTAAAGAAGAATGTATCACCACAAGGACTTGAACTTGGTATTTTTCTAGAGATTAGGACAGCTGAATCTGGACTACAATATACTATTTTAATGTATAATACGAAAGCGCAAGAATTTATTGTAGAAAGTTTGCGTGATAGATGGATAGAGAATGTGTGAGAGTGTGTTGATAGAAAAGAAGATAGCTATAGTTTAAAATATAACGCTACAGACCTGTATTTATATAGGTTGTAGCGTTTTATTAGTGTGTAACTCTATTTTGAGTTTTAATTTTTGGGATTATTTAAGAAATGGTTTCAATAGTAAAATCATTAAAATGCATACAACTAGGGTTATGAAAGCACTTCCTAACATAAGTACAAATTTTTGATACGGTCTTTTACCATACTCTTGATGTCTTTCTATTTCATCTAGACGTCTACCTTCTGTGAAAGCAACAATTTCCTTGAAAGTTTGAATATTATTTTCCTTTTTGTATTTCTCTACTTTAAGGGCATATAAAAAAGTTATGACAAATAAGATGCCTGAGATTATCAGACCATAAATATTCAAAAAGACTGCAAGTGGTACAAATGAAATAATGTTGAGTGCTAATAGTGCGGTGAAAATATTACTATAATGATTAAACTTCTGAAGTTCTGCTTCTTTGATTTCTACTTTCATAATGTCGATATCTCCTTTAATTAATTGATCAAGAGATATATTAAATAATGAACTTAGAAGTAAAAGACTATGAATATCTGGATAGTTTTTGCTATTTTCCCAATTTGAAATTGTTTGTCTGGTAACAAAAACTTTGTCAGCCAATTCTTCTTGAGATAAGTTCAAATTTGTACGATATTTTTTTATTTGAGTATTAAGCTCCAATCATATTGCTCCTTTCTGATTTGTTGTACTCTTGATCTGAATTCATGATACGACATTAACCTGTTATCTGCTATCAAATGCCTTTTCCATTAGCTATAATAGTGTGTAAAAAGTATTTGACATCAAGAGAAATCAAGGGTTATTAGCTTATAGAGATATTTAAGTTACATTGCTTATTTTACTTCTATAATCATTTATCATGTTTCATCATTACTATAAAACTTATCAATAGTAAAAAGGAGCAGATGATTACAGCCTTTATATTTAAAGTGTTTGTCGCTATAGTTCCAGCCATTGCACCAATAATGAATGCCATAATAATTCCATAATATTTCAAACTTCTATGTAATAGCTTAATATCTTTTGTTAACTTATATTGAAATAACAATTCGGTAGCGCTTCTTAAGTTGCCAGTACACATAGTGGTTGCGGCAGCATCACCATCTATTTTCCTGAATGCTTCCACTTGCATTGCACAGATAAAAGATACCAATATATTAACATACATATCGAGATTACCTTGTGGTATAAAAGCAACGATGCTTATAATGATTATTTCAATAAAAATCACTAACTGACGCCAATGAAATTTTCCAGAACACTTAAATAATTTTCTTATTAGTTCTGATAATAAAATTCCAAAAATAAAAGCTAAAATTGGAATTGAGTAATAAAATGATTTCTTCCAAGTGCCATCTGTTAAATGTATAGCCATAAGAACAATGTTACCAGTTTGAGCATTGGCAAAAACGCCGCCCCGACAGATGTAAGTATATGCATCTAAAAATCCACCAACGATTGCTAGTAAGATACCGATAAAATAGGTATCTGACATTTGCTTATTATGTCCCATGTATGCAAACCCTCCGAATGACTCTGAAGTATATAGTATTAATCCTTTAATATCAATTCTTTAATATCAATTCTTTAATATCAATTCTATAATACCAATTTTATAGTATCAATTGGATAATATCAAATTGATACTAACAATTATATATTTAAAAATAACTGTGTGTTACTATACTTGTACCATTTTAACTTAAGAGCATTTATATATATCGTCTACTATTATAATTCATCCATACACAAGGTTCAATACTAATAGGTACTCACTTATAAGTTGATTTAAGGGAAATAGTTATAAGAATAAGAATATTATAAGAGTAAATAGTTATATGAATGAAAAAGTTATAAAAATGAAAAAGTTATAAAATGAAAAGTTATTAAAATAATAGTAATCAAAATAAAAAAGTTATAAAAACGATAAAGTTATAAAAATGAAAAAGTTATAAAATGAGAAGTTATCAAAATAATAGTAATTAAAATAAAAAAGTTATAAAAATGAAAAGGTATAAAATGAAAAGTTATCAAAATAATAGTAATCAAAATAAAAAAACAAAATGAAATAATTATAAAAACGAAATAGTTATAAAAAATAAAAAAGCCAACCATCTTACAATAAGACTATTGGCATTTTTATTAATCCACGATATATAATTTTATATTTAATCTCTCGATTTCTTCTTTCCAATCGGCAGGAATGGAACTATCTGTAATCACAACATCAAAATCGCTAATATTAGCAAAATATGCTGGTTTTACTCCATCAAACTTACTGGAATCAAGTAATAGAATCTTTTGTAAAGAAGAATTCATAATTGCTTTCTTAGTAGCTAGTTCATAGTGATATACACAAGTTACTCCAAGATTATGATGAACTCCAGCGGCAGAAATGAAAGCTTTAGTAAATCGCATACTATTAATTAGGTTGATACCCTCCCCACTTTCTGTCATTTGCGTCTTGGAGTGATACCTTCCACCAGAGAATATAAGTGATAAATGTTCTTTTAAACGAAGGGAATTTAAGATATTTGCATTATAGCATAATATAGTTGCCTCTAATTGATCGTCAATATTTTGAGCTAACATTTCAGTAGTTGAACCAGTATCAATTACTACGATGTCACCTGGTTCTATAAGGGAAGCAGCGAAAGCACCAATTTTTCTTTTCTCAATGTCTTGTGTTGTTAAAGCATGAGAAAGTTCATAAGTGGAATCCGGTTGTTCTTGCTTGTAACTTGGGTTATATATAGCTGCACCATAAACATTAGTTACTATCTGATTTTGTTCTAAAACTTCCAAATCACGTCTTATTGTCATCTCTGAAACATCCAAAAGTAATGCAAGTTCTTTTACTGAAGCACCATTTTTGGATTTTATTATGTCGATAAGGCGATTCATTCGATCTGTTTTTTTGCTCATTGATTACTCCCCATCATTTCTTGTACCTATAATAAGTTGATTATTACTCAAAACGAATTATTTATTCCAGATAATAATCTAGTTATTATTTAAGTAAATTGTTAATAGTTTCAAATAAAAGTTTAAAGTACTGCCTAGTTTAAGTTAATTTCATAATATTTAATTTCATGTTACTATTAGATAAAAAACTTTACAGTTTATTTTAAAAATATGTTTATTTTGGTATATTGATTAATTAATAAGAAAATATTATTATCATAAAGGACAAAGAGTGTAACTTAATACAAATTATGCTAAAAAATATAAATACTGTAATAAAACAAATTTGTATTTATTTGTTATACTTTCACATTAGTTTGTACCTATGCACCAATAAAATTTTTTATTATAACATAATATGTATTATTTTGTTCGTATTATAACATTTATTGGATATATATTCAATATTTTTATAAAAATATTCGTATACGAACAAAATTAAATCAAATAGTTAGTTCTGTTTTATTATTCATTAACAAATGTTACAACTCAAACAAAAATAGTGTTGACCGTGAAGTAAATAAGTGGTAATATAGATATGTTAAATGTAAATAATTTTTATAATTTTAGTTATAATGTTAATTATAAAAAGAAGAACAAAAAATGGATTGCATGTACTTATGAAAGGGGTCCAAATGAAAGAATTAGAGATGTTACAATATGTTGATCATACATTATTAAAAGCAGTTGCGACTTGGGATGAAATCAAAACATTATGTGATGAAGCTACCATGTATCAAACTGCTTCTGTTTGTGTTCCGGCTTGTTATATCAAAAGAATCCATGACACTTATGGAGATAAAATCAATATTTGCACTGTTGTAGGATTTCCTTTAGGTTATAGTACTACAAAAGCTAAGATTGCAGAAACAGAGCAAGCACTAGCTGATGGAGCGAATGAGATAGATATGGTTATCAACATTACAGATTTAAAGAATGGTGATTATCAAAAAGTTGAAGATGAGATTGCAGCACTTAAAAAAGTGGTTGGTGGTAAGATACTAAAAGTTATCATTGAGACATGTTATCTTACTGAAGATGAAAAGATTGCTATGTGTAAAGCAGTAACCAATGCAGGAGCCGATTTTATCAAAACATCTACAGGATTTGGGACAGCAGGAGCAACACCAGAAGATATAAAACTTTTTAAAGAACATATTGGACCTAATGTTAAGATGAAAGCAGCTGGTGGTGTAAAATCAGTTGATGATTTAGAAAACTTTATTCAATTAGGATGCGCAAGAATTGGTACTAGTTCAGCTGTTAATTTAGTAAAAGGAAAATTAGCTAAGGAATACTAAAAGTAAATCAGCAACGACATACTAATATTCAATAAGTATTAAATGGGTTAGTTGTTAAGTTTGTAATATATTTTATAAATAAGATAAAGATTATGTAGATTAAAAATAATATCAATTTCAGTATAGATAATAAGGAGAAAATAATATGGGAATTCCAACACCTCATATATCCGCTAAAATGGGTGATTTTGCAAAAACTGTATTAATGCCTGGAGATCCATTAAGAGCAAAGTTTGTAGCAGATACTTATTTAGAAGATGCAGTATTAGTTAATCCAGTTCGTGGAGTAAATGGTTACACTGGTAAATACAATGGAAAATTAGTTTCTGTTATGGCAAGTGGCATGGGAATGCCATCCATCGGAATTTATAGTTATGAGTTATTTAACATTTATGGAGTTGATAATATAATACGTATCGGAACAGCAGGCTCCTTAAATAAAGATTTAAAGGTTAGAGATGTTGCTTTTGGTATGGGAGCTTGTACAAATTCTAATTATGTAAGCCAATTTGGGTTACCTGGAAATTACGCTCCAATTTGTTCCTATGAATTATTAAAGAAAGCAATCGATGCAGCAGAAAAGATGGAAAATGTTAATTACAAGGTAGGTAATTTCTTTTCATCAGATACGTTTTATGATGATTCTAAGAGCACCATGGAATGGGCTAAGATGGGTATTTTATGTGTTGAAATGGAAGCAGCGGCTCTTTACATGAACGCAGCAAGAGCTGGTAAGAATGCATTAGCAATCTGTACGATATCCGATTCACTGATTACCGGAGAAGAAACTACGGCAGAAGAAAGACAAAACAGTTTTCATGAAATGATGAAGATTGCTTTAGAAATTGCTTAATTGGTTAGTGGGAGCATATGTAATAATATGATTCCTTAACATATTAGAAACTTCCAGCTATTTATGTAGTAATCGTAATAAGGGAGGATGAAACAGTTTATTACGGTGGTATGAAAATAGCAATGAATAGGGGAGAAGTATAATTCCAAAAAAAAACAAAAATTATAGGAGGATGTAACATGAAATTAATGAAAAAATTAGTTAGTGCAGTATTAGTATTAACCCTTGTTTTCTCTATGACAGCTTGTTCTAAGACTAACTCAGGCGATTCCGGAAAATATGAAATTGCTTTAATAACAGACGTTGGTACTATTGATGACAAGTCATTCAACCAAGGTGCTTGGGAAGGCGTTGAAGCTTATGCAAAGGCGAATAATATTACATACAAATATTATAAACCTACTGAAAAATCTGATGATGCTTACCTTGTATCTATTGACCTTGCAGTAAAAGCTGGTGCAAAAGTTATCGTTTGCCCAGGATATTTATTTGAAGTTCCTGTTTTCACAGCTCAAACAAAATATCCAGAAGTTAAATTTGTAATTTTAGATGGTGCACCACACAATGGTGACTACAATTATGATATAAAAGACAACACTTATTCAATTTTTTATGCAGAACAAGAAGCAGGCTTCTTAGCAGGTTATGCAATTGTTAAAGACGGTTATACTAAGTTAGGATTTATGGGTGGTATGGCAGTTCCTGCAGTTATCCGTTATGGATATGGATTTATCCAAGGTGCTAACTATGCAGCAAAAGAATTAGGCTTAGCTGCTGATGCAGTTCAAGTAAAATACACTTATGTTGGTAACTTTGATGCTACTCCAGAAAATCAAGCAAAAGCAGCAGCTTGGTATAATGATGGAACAGAAGTAATCTTTGCTTGTGGTGGTGCAGTTGGTAACTCTGTTATGAAGGCAGCTGAATCCGCAAGTGCAAAAGTTATTGGTGTAGACGTTGACCAATCTTCAGAATCTGATACAGTTATCTCTTCTTCTATGAAGAACCTTTCAAAATCTGTATCTGATGCACTTACTAGCTTCTATAAAAATGAATTCCCAGGTGGAACAACAGTTTCTTTAAATGCTGAAGCTCAAGGTGTTCAACTTCCTATGGAAACTTCTAAATTTGCTAAATTTACAAAAGCTGATTATGATGCTATTTATGATAAGATTGTTAAAAAAGAAATTACAATTGAAAACGATACTGTTGCAGCAGATGCAAGTGGCGTTCCAGCTGATAATGTTGTAGTTGAAGTTATTCAATAATTAAATTTATAAGAGCATATTGTTGCTTTACACTGTCCCAAAACTTATCGTATTTCATATCTAATCGATTTAGATATAAAAAACCTTTCGTTTTGGGACAGTTCCTTAAAAAGGATGCTTAGGAGGACTGCAATGGATTATGTAATTGAAATGAATCATATAACAAAAGAGTTTGGTAATTTTAAAGCTCTAGATGATGTTACTTTTAAAGTAAAAAAAGGGGAGATACATGCCTTACTTGGGGAAAATGGTGCAGGTAAATCTACCTTAATGAGTGTTTTATTTGGTTTGTATCAAGCGGAACAAGGAGAAATAAAGATCAATGGCAAACCAGTACAAATTAATAATCCAAATGATGCCAATAGCTTAAGCATCGGTATGGTACACCAACATTTTAAGTTGGTTCATAATTTTACTGTTTTAGAAAGTATAGTACTCGGACGAGAAACGGTTAATGGCGGCTTCTTAAAGATGGATGAAGCAAGAAAAAAAGTTATCGATTTAAGTGATCGTTATAAATTAAAAATTGATCCAGATGCATACATATCAGATATTACGGTCGGTATGCAACAAAGAGTTGAAATTCTTAAAATGTTATATTGTGATAATAACATTTTAATATTTGATGAACCTACAGCAGTTTTAACACCTCAGGAAATTGATGAGTTAATGAAAATCATGAAGAACCTGGTTGATGAAGGAAAATCCATTATATTTATTTCACATAAATTAAACGAAATTAAAACAGTAGCGAATCGTTGTTCCGTTCTACGTAAGGGCAAGTATATCGGAACAGTTGAAGTTGATACTACGACAAAAGAAGAAATGTCAGAGATGATGGTTGGACGTAAGATAAGCTTCCAGTTGGATAAAAAGGATACAAAACCATCTGACATAGTACTTGAAGTCAATAATCTTACAATCAGAAATAAAGCATCTCGTAAAAATCTTGTAAATGATGTATCTTTTCAAATTAGAAAAGGTGAAATTGTTTGTATAGCAGGTATTGATGGAAATGGTCAATCTGAATTAGTTTATGGTGTAACAGGTTTAATGCCATTAAATAATGGTCGTATTACACTTAACGGAAAAGATATAACCAAAGAATCAATACGAAAAAAATGCTTAGATGGTTTGGCTCATATTCCTGAAGATAGACATAAACATGGTCTTGTTCTTGACTATAGTCTTCAACAAAATGCAGTATTACAAACTTATTTTGAACCAAGATTTCAACGACATGGAATGATTAAATTTAGTGCAGTTAGAGAATATGCGAAAAAGTTAATTGCTCAATATGATATTCGAAGTGGCCAGGCAGAAGATTCAATCGTTCGTGACATGTCCGGTGGTAATCAACAAAAAGTAATTATCGCCAGAGAATTAGATCGAAATCCAGATATTGTTATTGCTGTTCAACCAACAAGAGGGCTTGATATCGGTGCAACAGAATACATTCATCGTCAGTTAATTAATCAAAGAGATAGTGGTAAAGCAGTAATGTTAGTATCACTTGAATTAGATGAAGTAATGGATGTAAGTGACCGAATTTTGGTAATGTATGAAGGTGAAATTGTTGCTGACTTAAATCCAAAAGAAATAACAGTACAAGAGTTAGGTTTGTATATGGCAGGTTCAAAAAGGAGTGTGAAGCATGAAAAATAAGCTTAATTTTTTAAATAGTAAAGGCGGTAAAGATTTCTTTGCTTCTATATTAGCGATTGCAGCTGGCCTTCTATTTGGGCTGTTAATACTAATCTTTAGTAATGCAAGGCAAGCATTTCCTGCCTTTGGTATGATATTAGCAGGTGGTTTTACAGATGGCATGTCTGGTATAGGCCAAGTTTTATATTTAGCAACTCCAATTATTTTAACTGGATTATCAGTAGGTTTTGCTTTTAAAACTGGTTTATTTAACATCGGTGCATCTGGTCAATTTACATTTGGTGCCTTTGTTGCAATCTACATTGGTGTTAAATGGACGTTTTTACCTAGTGGATTACACTGGATTGTTGCATTACTTGGTGCAGCATTAGCAGGAGCAGTTTGGGGCTTCGTTCCTGGTTTATTAAAGGCAATCTCTAATGTAAACGAAGTAATCACATCAATTATGATGAACTATATCGGAATGTATTTAGTAAATATGCTTATTGTTCAAAATGTGTATGATTCAATTAAAAATCAATCCATGCCAGTAGCAAGTAGTGCTATCATTCCGAAAGCAGGATTGGATCAATTATTCCATACAACCAATATGAACGTTAGTATATTAATAGCAATATTAATGGTAGTTTTAATCTATATAGTATTAAATAAAACTACATTTGGGTATGAGTTAAAAGCTTGTGGACTCAGTCCAAATGCAAGTAAGTATGCAGGTATTAATGCAAAAAGAAATATTATACTTTCCATGGTAATAGCAGGTGCATTATCTGGTCTTGGTGGTGGTTTATTATACTTATCAGGCTCTGGAAAATATCTTCAAGTACTTGATATATTAGCACCACAAGGATTTAGCGGTATTTCAGTAGCATTACTTGGTATGTCTAATCCAATTGGTATATTATTCGCTGGTTTGTTTATTGCTCATATCACAGTAGGTGGTAACAATGTTCAATTATATGCTTTTGTTCCAGAAGTAATTGATATTATTATCTCAGCCATTATTTACTGTGGTGCTTTTGCTTTATTATTTAAGAGTATTATTGGCGTAATTAATCGTAAAATTGGAAGAACAGTTAAGGAGGACAAAGTCTGATGGATGTATTATATTTTATTGTACAGCAAACCATGTTTTTTGCCATTCCTCTATTAATTGTTGCTTTAGGGGGAATGTTCTCCGAACGAAGTGGTGTTATTAACATTGCTTTAGAAGGAATTATGCTTATTGGTGGTTTTATCAGTATTGCTTTTATTCATATAATGCAAGATAGCATGAGTGGCCAATTGTTATTGTTACTAGCAGTTATTATAGCTGGTGTATCTGGAGCTTTATTCTCTTTATTACACGCGTATGCTTCTATTAATCTAAAGGCAGATCAGACAATAAGTGGTACAGCACTTAATATGTTTGCGCCTGCATTTGCAATCTTTGTTGCGAGAATGGTGCAAGGAGTTCAACAGATTCAGTTTACTGATACATTCCATATTAAGAAGGTTCCATTTTTAGGTGATATTCCAGTACTTGGACCATTATTCTTTAGAAATAGTTATATAACCACATATATAGGATTTGCAATTGTTATTATTACTGGTATTGTTATTAATCGCACAAGATTTGGTTTAAGATTACGTGCTTGCGGTGAGCATCCACAAGCTGCTGACTCTGTAGGTATTAATGTATATAAAATACGTTATGCTGGTGTTGTTATTTCAGGTGCATTAGCAGGTATTGGTGGATTAGTTTTTATTGTACCTACTTCTACGAATTTTAATGCTAGCGTTGCTGGATATGGATTTTTAGCTTTGGCAGTATTAATTTTTGGACAATGGAGAACAAGTAAAATCTTTTATGCAGCATTTTTCTTTGGTGTTATGAAAACTTTTGCATCCGCATATTCAGGAATTCCTTTCTTAAAAAGTTTACCAATTAGCAATGAAGTATACAAAATGATACCTTATATTGCTACATTAATTATCCTTGCATTCTCATCAAAGAATTCTCAAGCACCAAGAGCTGAAGGTATTCCATATGATAAGGGTAGCAGATAATTCGTATAGATTTTAAAGATATAAATTTCTTGTAATGATATAAAAAAGGCATGAAAGTGATTATGATTGACTTTCATGCCTTTTTAAATGTTATTGTAATGTCCTAATAGTACTTCTTGTATTAATACTAATTCTAAAGTTGTTAATTTTTTAGAAAATTCAGATACTTGTATAAAATTGATACTCAGGTAAATTTTATTCTTGATTAAAGCTGAGTTTAAA
Organism: Anaerocolumna sp.; assembly: GCA_029239975.1. Lineage (GTDB taxonomy): Bacteria > Bacillota > Clostridia > Lachnospirales > Lachnospiraceae > Anaerocolumna. The sequence continues at coordinate 32,539 of JARBTX010000024.1, read as the reverse complement.
TTTGATCTGAAAAAATTATTTAATTTATGAGTTATATTATATTCTTCAAAGCTTCATAAATAATTTGCATTACAATTGTGCCTTTTGACCTTTTTGCCCACGTTTTCTATTTCGTACTTTCTTAACACTTAATTCTTTGCCTGCAAATTGGAATGTTTCTTCTGAAGCTTTTAATACTGTTGTAAAAGCTACTGCATCATTTTTATCTAGATCAATTGATTTAACTCCACGACCCGTCTTTTTCATTTCAGTAACTTCTTCTAATGAAAATCCTAAGGATAATCCCTTTTCAGTAAGTATAATAACTTTAAGATCACCGGCTAGGATATCACCAGCAGACAGCATATTAATACTGATTAATTCATCGCCATCATCTAATTTTGTAGCACTTATTAAAGATCTAATTGTTTCAAATTCAACGCCGGATACTTGCTTAATGTAACCTAACTTTGTTGAGAACACTAGTTGGGATTCAAATAACTGCTCAAAGGAAGTATAGATTAAAATGTTCTCTTTATCCACTTTACATAAAGTATGAATTAAGACACCTTTATCTTTAATCTTACACTTAGGAATAGCGGATGCTTTAACCTGATGCATATTACCTTCAGCAGTAAACAAGCATAATTTATCGTTGTTTTTCATAAATACGATATGGGAGTACTCTTTTAAATTATCTTCTGATACCCTTGAAAAACTGGAAGCATCAATGGATTTGGTATAGCCAAAACGATCGATTAAAACATAAATATCTTCAATTTTTTCTTCCACTACATATTCTGCATTAGTGGCATTTTCTAAGATAGTTTTTCTAGGTGTATTAAAAGCCTTTTTAAACTCTTTTAAACGTGATTTAATTACTTTATATAATTCAGTAGTATTACCAAGTATTATTTTATACTCTTCAATATTTTTAAGTAAGGTATCATTTTCTTCATGCAATTTTAGTATTTCTAGTCCAATTAATTTACTTAATGGCATCGCGAGGATAGCTTCTGCTTGGCGTTCTGTAAAGTCTAGAGTTTTTGCTTGTTTGATGGATTCATCTGATTTGAATTTTATATCAGTAGTATCACCAGTTGTCAAGCATGCTTTTGCCTGTTTTATGGATGTACTACCACGTAATATCTCAATGATTAAATCAATAACATCCGTTGCTCGTATTAAGCCATCTACAATTTCTAAACGATTTTCTGCTTTTTCCAAGAGGTGTTTAAATTCTTTTGTGTACAACTCTTCTTGAAAACGAATAAATTCTTCTAGAATACTTTTTAAATTAAATACAATTGGTTGTTTTTCTTTTACAGCAAGTAAATTAACACCGTACGTATCTTCTAGTGGTGTCTTCTTATATAAACCGTTTAATAAATTATCAACATCACGATCTTTTTTTACTTCAACAACAATTCGTATACCTTCTTTTGATGACTCATCTCTAACGTCATAAATTTCATCAAAAACTTTATCTTTCATGAGAGCTACTAAGCTCTCAACAAGTTTTAATTTGTTACCAGCTATGGTATATGGAATTTCAGTTATAACAATATTTTTACGTCCATTTTCACCATTTTCAATTTCAACTTTAGCACGTACTCTAATTTTACCTTCACCAGTTTCATAGATATTACGAATATCATTATGATTGGTAATACTACCACCAGTTGGAAAATCTGGTGCAGGTATGTATTTCATAAGTTTTTCTATCGTAATGTCTGGGTTGTCCATATAGGCAATAGCACCATCAATTACTTCACCTGGATTGTGTGGAGGTATATTCGTGGCCATTCCTACTGCGATACCAGTAGTACCATTGATTAAGAGATTTGGTATCATAGCAGGCAATACAGTAGGTTCTTTTTCGCTATCATCAAAGTTTGGTATAAATTCTACTAAGCCTTTATCTAGATGGTCAAGTAAAGTCATAGCACCAAAAGATAATCTGGCTTCCGTATAACGCATAGCCGCAGCACCATCGCCATCGATAGAACCAAAATTTCCATGTCCATCTACAAGTGGTATGGATAAGGAATAATCTTCTGTCATACGTACTAATGCTTCGTATATGGAACTATCTCCATGAGGATGATATTTACCCATGGTATCACCAACGATACGAGCACTTTTTCTGTGTGGTTTCTTTGGATCTAAGCCAAGTTCACTCATGGCATAAAGAATTCTTCGTTGAACTGGTTTTAGGCCATCACGTACATCAGGGAGTGCTCTGGCAATAATAACACTCATGGCGTAATCTCTATATGAATTTTTCATTTCTTCCGAAAAATCTAATTGAATTATATTCTCTGTAATTTTACTCATCAAGTCCTCCTAAAGGATTACATTGTTTTCTAATAATAATTGTATTTATTTTATACGTCAACATTGGCATATCTTGCTTCTTCCATGATAAAGCTTCTTCTAGGTGGAACATTACTACTCATTAAGATGGTAGTAATTTCATCTGCTTCTACGGTATCACTAATGGATACTTGAGCCATGATTCTTGTATCTGGATTAAGAGTAGTTTCCCACAATTGGTTCGCATCCATTTCACCGAGTCCTTTGTATCGTTGAAGAGCTAGTATTTTATTATCAGAATTTTTACGGAATTTTTCTAATTCAAAATCATTAAATAAATATTCGGATTGCTTTTTCTTTTTACCCTTAACCGTTACTTCATATTCCACGCGGTATAATGGAGGAAGTCCACGGAATACTTTTCCTTCTAATATTAGCTCTGGCATGAAACGATAGAAAAATGTTAATAGAAGAGTACTAATGTGAGCACCATCTACATCGGCATCTGTTAATATAATAATTTTGTCGTAACGAAGTTTTGTAATATCAAATTCATCACCAATACCACATCCAAAACAAGCAATCATAGATTTGATTTCATTGTTTACTAATATTTTTTCAAGGGAAGATTTTTCAACGTTAAGTATTTTACCACGAAGTGGGAGAACAGCTTGAGTTCTACGGTTTCTGGCTGTTTTTACTGTACCACCCGCAGAATCACCCTCTACAATATATAGTTCACATTCTTCTGGTTTTTTAGAAGAACAGGATGCTAACTTACTTTTCGTATCTACATCCGATAATTGTTTTAAAATTGCTGTACGTGCTTTATCCCCAGCTTTTCTTGCTGTGTAGGATTTTAATGAGTTATCTAATATAGATTTTAAAACATCAACGTTTTTATCGAAATAGCGTTGTACTTCAGCTGCAAAAACTTCATCAACAGCGCTTTTTGCATCGGTATTACCTAACTTGGTTTTTGTTTGTCCTTCAAATTGTGGATCAGGATGTTTGATAGAAATAATAGCTACCAGACCATTACGAATATCCTTTCCATCAAAGTTTTCATCTTTTTCTTTTAGGATGTTTAATTCGCGTGCATACTGGTTCATTACTCTAGTTAAGGCAGACTTAAATCCAGTTACTAAGGTACCACCGTCTACAACATTAATTCGATTACAATATGCATTAATTTGTTCTGAATAATCATTGGTATATTGGAATGCTACTTCTACTTCAATTTCACCACTTTGTCCTTCAATATAGATTGGTTCTTCATGTAGTGATGTAGCTTCACGGTTTAAATAAGAAACAAAGCTTTTAATACCGAATTCTTCGTGGTAAGTAATATCTTCACCTGAGTTTTCATCGATATATTGAATGATTAAATTTTTATTTAAGAAAGCAATTTCTTTTAGTTTCTTTTTAATGGTATCCGCTTTAAACTCAACCGTTTCAAAGATGGTATCATCCGGATAAAATGTAACTTTTGTACCTGTATCACTTTTATTGCATTTTCCAACAACGGGTAATAAACCATCTTCTAACTGGGTTATAGGATGGCCACCATTTTTGTACTCATCACGATATACTTTACCTTCTCGCTTTATTTCAACAATCATATGACGAGAGAGTGCATTTACAACAGAAGCACCTACGCCATGTAATCCACCAGATACTTTGTATACAGAACCACCAAATTTACCACCAGCGTGAAGTATGGTATAAACCACACGTACCGTTGGTATTTTTTTAGTGGGATGCATGTCCACTGGAACACCTCTACCATTATCTTGGATGGTGAGACCACCATCTTTTTGAAGTATAATTTTAATTTGGGTACAAAAACCTGCTAAATGCTCATCAATACCATTGTCTAAAATCTCCCATATTAGGTGATGTAAACCACGGGTACCGGTACTTCCTATGTACATTCCAGGGCGTTTTCTAACAGCTTCCAACCCTTCTAAAACTACAATTTGACTTCCTGTATATTGTTCCATGTATCGATTCCTTTCCTTTATAAATCAATTACGGTATATTGTAACATATTTTCCGCTAAAATGCTAGTTTTTTGGGGCAACATATGTTCTTGGAGCTAGTAAAATGGTCCGATTGTATAACAAATTTAATGTTAGGATATGCATCTTAATTCGGATTTAATCATGCGTTTAAAAGATATAATTTTATTTGTTCAATAAAAACAGCTCCAAGTTGATTAGTGATGATACGTAATCTTCTTGGAGCTTTTTGTATTTGATAATTTGTTTATTATAGTTTGTATTAGTAAATTACTATTCTTATTAATTCTTAAGGTATTTAAATTAAATCTTATACATCAAACGATTTATGTTAGAAGCGAATCTCACATTAAACGCTTAATATAAAAATACACCTTATGTATCAGGCACTTAATGTTAAAAATAAATTTCATACATAAGCTAATGTTAAAAATAAATCTCATACATCAAGCTCTTAAAATTAAAAATAAATCTCATATATCAAACTCTTAATGTTAATAATAAATCTCATACATCGAACGCTTTACATTAAAAATAAATCTTAACTTCAAACACTTAATATTTAAAAACAGATCTCATACATTAGATACTTAATGTTATAATAAGTTATCATATCAAGAATTACTTTATGTTAAGTATAGTTCTTATACTATCAACTGTATTATACTAAGTATTTTAGTTATACCATCAAATACCTTACATGTTTTATAAATATCTTGATCTTATTTGGTAACATTTCGAAGGTTTTCACTAGCAGTTTTTATTTCTCTCATCATTTGTGTAATACTTTCAAGTGTCATATTATGATCTTCTGTTGATGCCATTAATTCTTCATTAGCAGCAGCATGTTCTTCTGAGATACTTGCAATACTTTCTGTTTCTTGTCTGATACTTGAAAATAATTTAGCGGTATTTTCAACTTTAGTAAGTTCTTCGGAGACATATTTATCGATATCTTTAAAGGATAAGTCTATATTTTTGAAACCATCATTCACTTGACATACAATTTCTGCACCCTCTTTTGTGGCATTAGTACCGTTTTCAACTTCTTCGAGTACTTCTTTTGTATTGTATTTAATCTCATCAATAATTTGGCCAATTTGTTTCACAGTTTCGCCACTTTGTTCCGCTAACTTTCTTACTTCTTCAGCAACAACAGCAAACCCCTTACCAGAATCTCCGGCTCTAGCAGCTTCTATAGCAGCGTTTAATGCTAATAAATTTGTTTGGTCAGAGATTTGTGTTATGCCAGATAAAAAGTTATTTACCTCATCCATATTCTTATTTAGTTGTTGTACAGTGGTGAAAGATTTTGTTACAGCATGGTTTATAATATTCATCTGCTTGTCCATGAGAATGATTTTTTCCGAACCATTCTTAACAATATCTCTGGTTTTGGCTGATATCTCAGCTAATTGTTTTGAGTATGTATTAATTTCAGTGAACTTTTCATCAGCTTCATTCATCATATCGCTTATCTTAGTTACACTTTCCGTTTGTCCAATTACACCTTTTCCGATTTCATTTACACTAGTTGTAATTAAGTCACTATTTTCTTTTGCAAGTTTAAGTTTTTCATTACAATTTGTAATGTTGGTATTTAAGGTGAATCCATTTGATTGAATCAGTTCGATGTTTTCTTGATTTTGTTGTAATAATGCACTTGTTTTTTCGCTTTCACTAATAGCTAAATCAATAATATCTCTTCCCCACTTAGTAAGGAATGCTATTATAACTAGTATCATACATAATATAGCGAGATTAACAAAAAAGTTTCTATCAACAAGATTCATGATAAACATACGAATTGTTATTAGAATAGTAGCAAACACCCAACTAATAGAAAATACCTTTGTATCTAAATAAAGTGCAGAGATACATAAAGGTACTAACATTATATAAAGACTACTTGGATTAGGTATAATGGATATGATGGCGATACACATAACAATTGATACAGCATAAGCAAGTAACGTTTGATACTTATTTTTTTTCATGGCATAAAAGAGTGCAAGAGTTAATAAAAATTCGATTGCTGCAACATAATATCCTTGTTTTATGCCAACTGCTATGGCAAGTATAATATCAAAAATTATAAATGCAGTAAATATACCAATCATTGCTTTGTTTACTTTTCTAAAATGATTTTGAATAATCGATTGTCCCATAAAGTGGTCTCCAGTGTGATTTGTAGTATTTTATCATTTCGTAACCATTAATTTGTATTGTAATTAAATATTATCATTTGTAGTTTAAAATAGCTTACTCTTTATACCTAATACCATCCCAATAGATTTCAAAGGCTTCTGTTAGTTGTTCTGTTGTAATTGGATTTGGCATTATTCTCAAAGAATCTGTGTAGCCGCTAATGAAAGCGAAAAATGACATGACTAACATTTGAATAGAACTATTTCTTATTTGTTTATGATTGATTCCATATAAAAATAATTCTATATATACTTCGAGAACAGGCTTTCCATATGAAAGGTTTAATACGTTTGCTTGGATATTTGACATATTAGGAGATAAGTTACGTAATCTTAACCAAAGTAACAAATCGAGTTTGTTATTTGCAAAAAAATTATAATAACCAGAAAAGATATTAAATAACAAAGTTTTTATGTCCACAATTGTTATGCTTGCCTTTATTTTATTAATATCTATATTCTCCCACTTTATTTTGTTGATTAGATCTTGTACAACTTGTTCAAATAGTTCATCTTTGCTTATATAATGTGAATAAATAGAGGATGCTTTAATACCAACCAGAGAACCGATTTCTCGCATGGTAGTATTTTCGTAGCCTTTCGTAGCAAATAATTCTAATGCTACCTCTTTTATTTTAATTGCTGACAAAGATTTTCACACCTCCTTTTACAACTAACATTTGTTCGCTATTTGATTTGATATTATCATATCAATTTGGCATTTTCAACATATAAATGTATTATTTTGTCGAAATGTGTAATTTCTAGAAGAGACTGATATTATCATTATGCTAATTGAATAATAAATAATCATATGATACACTAACTACAATAAATTTTTATTTAATGTAAAAGTTAAAATAAAATAGGAAAGAAGTATACACATGTATAATTTTAAATATGAAACTCATTTGCATACATCTGAAGTGAGTGATTGTGCAACGTGCAGTGGAGCGGAACAAGTTAGAATATACAAAGAGCTAGGGTATTCAGGTATTATTGTAACAGATCACTTTTTTAATGGTAATACTTGCGTACCTAGAAATCTACCATGGGAAGAGAGAGTAAATCGGTTTTTCAAAGGGTACGAAAATGCATATCAGGAAGGGAAAAAGATAGGTCTTTCTGTATTTTTCGGTTGGGAAGAAAGTTTTATGGGGACCGATTTTTTAGTGTATGGTTTAGATAAGGATTGGTTATTAAAACATCAAGATATTCTTAGCTGGGATATACCAGAACATTATAAAAGAATCCATGCGGATGGTGGATATTTTGTACATGCCCATCCATTTCGTGAAGCTTCCTATATTAATGAAATAAAACTATTTCCTGAGTACGAAGATGCAATCGAGATATGTAATGCAAGTCATAAGGATCCAAAGTTTAATATACACGCAGCTAGGTATGCTTTATTACATAATAAACCTGTAACTGGAGGTTCTGATGCTCATCATGCAGATTCAAAACATGGTGGAATGTACTTTGATCATAAATTAATGAATATACAAGATTTTATTATAAGTGTAGAAAATCGAGAAGGAATAGAAATGATTGAATAAGTAAAATGTAAGTGCTAATATGTAGTCGCAATCTATCAAAATACGATTGACAATTTAAAAAATATAAGCTATAGTGGTTGCTATAAAATATATAATAAAATGTATAAATATACGAAAAACCAATGAAGGTTCTATTTGCCTTCATTATTTTTTAATAAGAAATTAGGGTATCCTAAGCTTTATCCTATATTTTTATAATTAAAGTAATACGAGATTAACTGTTTTTATAAATAACTCAACAAACATAAGATTTAGGACAGACGAAAGGAGAAAATAATATGAAGAAACCATTCGTAACACAAGAGCAATTAAAAGAAATTACAAAAAAATATCCTACACCATTTCATATTTATGATGAAAAAGGTATCCGCGAAAATGCGAGAAAATTAAAAGAAGCATTTGCATGGAATAAAGGATTTAAAGAATATTTTGCGGTAAAGGCAACACCAAACCCTTATATACTTAAAGTTTTAAAAGAAGAAGGTTGCGGTGCGGATTGTTCATCTATGACAGAATTAATGCTTTCCGAAGCACTAGGAATAACGGGTGATGATATTATGTTTTCATCCAATGCTACTCCGCCAGAAGAATTCGTAAAAGCAAAAGAAGTAAACGCCATAATCAATTTAGATGATTTTACACACATCGATTTCTTAAAAAGAGTAGCAGGAATTCCTGAAACAATCTGTTGTAGATATAATCCAGGTGGCATTTTCCAGATAAGCAATGGAATTATGGATAATCCAGGAGATGCAAAATATGGTTTTACAAAAGAGCAAATGATAGAAGGATATAAGAAGTTAATGACCTTAGGTGCAAAACATTTTGGTATCCACTCATTTTTAGCTAGTAATACAGTAACGAATGAATATTATCCTATATTAGCTAAAATTTTATTTGAGCTTGCTGTTGAATTACACGAGAAAACTGGTGCTCACGTAAAATTTATTAATTTATCTGGTGGTGTAGGAATTCCATATAAACCAGATCAACCAGCAAATGACATTATGGAAATCGGTGAAGGTGTAAGAAAAGCATTTGAAGAAGTACTAGTACCTGCTGGAATGGGAGATGTTGAAATATATACAGAACTTGGACGATTTATGCTTGCTCCTTATGGGCATCTTGTTGCAACAGCAGTACATGAAAAACATATCTATAAAGAATACATCGGTCTAGATGCATGTGCAGTTAATCTTATGAGACCTGCTATGTACGGTTCTTATCATCATATTACGGTTATGGGAAAAGAGAATGCACCATGTGATCATAAGTATGATGTAACAGGATCTTTGTGTGAAAATAACGATAAGTTCGCAATCGATCGTATGTTACCAAAGATTGATATTGGAGATTTTATAGTAATTCATGATACCGGTGCTCATGGTTATTCTATGGGATATAATTATAATGGTAAATTAAGATCTGCAGAACTTTTATTAAAAGAAGATGGATCTGTTCAGTTGATACGACGAGCAGAAGAACCAAAAGATTATTTTGCAACGTTTGACTTTGATGATATCTTAAAAAATATGAAATATGAATAAAAGAAAAATAGAAAGAACACCCAAATATAGAGTTAAAATAAGATTACTATCTAAATAATAGATGGTATCATAGTATTAAGACATCAGCTAAAAGATAATACTAAGCATGAAGGATAATTATTCTTCATGCTTTTTTATAGGAAGAAGTAATTATTTTCCTTTGTGAATTAATCCCAAAAAACATGAAAAAATATTAACTTATCTCTAATGTTAAATTAAAAATATCCGATAAATAAAGTAGATGAAAAATTCTAACCTGAATTTACTTAAAAAGGCGGTGAATACAATGCGTGTAGAAGCATATAACAAAGTAACACAAATTTATCAAACAAATGCGACAAACAAAATTACGAAAACTTCAAGCGTGAAAGCAAAAGATCAAGTTGAAATATCCAGAATGGGTAAAGATTATCAGATTGCAAAACAAGCAGTTGCGAATACTACTGACATTAGACAAGATAAAGTAAATGAAATCAAAAAACGTATGGAGTCTGGAACCTATAACATTAATGCTGAAGAAGTTGCGAACAAATTAGTTGACAGCTATTTTGATAACATAATCTAATTTTAAGAGCTGTTTAGTCGATGAAAAGGGGTTAAGAAGTGGCTAGCTTAATTGAAGAGTTAATCGTTACTCTAGAAAAAGAGTATGACATTTATAAGGAACTGATTCCTATTGCGGAAAATAAGACTAAGATAATTGTAAAAAATGATCTAAAAGCTTTACAAGATATAACAGATCAAGAACAACTTATTATCGATCAAATTAACGCATTAGAACGAAAACGAGAAGAAGTCGTTACGAACATGGGGACAGTTATTAGTAAAGACCCCAAGACACTCCATATCAGTATAATCATACAGATATTAGATAAACAACCGAAAGAACAAAAGAGACTTTCCGAAATTCATGATAATCTAAAAAAGACAATTCAAAGACTTGTTGAAATAAATAATCATAACAAATCGTTAATACAACAATCCCTAGAGATGATAGAATTCAATATGAATTTTATTCAGAGTACAAGGATGTCACCGGGGAACCATAGCTACACAAAAGGCGCATCACAGATGGATATGTCTTCTTTGCAAACAGGGATGTTTGATGCAAAGCAGTAGCACATAAAAGCAAAAGATAAAGCTTAGGCAGGTGAGATTCTATGAGTTTAATGAGTAGTTTATATGTAGGCGTTACAGGTTTAACTGTAAGCCAGAATTCTTTAAATACAACAGCACATAACCTTGCAAACGTAGAGACAAAAGGATATACAAGACAACAAGTATTGCAGGTAGACCGAAATTACTTGAAATTAGGAGTAAATCATATTTCAACGCTACAGACAGGACTTGGTGTTAATATTGCTACTGTACGACAAGTTAGAGATATGTTCCTAGATCAATCTTATCGTAAAGAAATTGGAAGACAAGGATTTTATGAAGTTCAATATGAAGCAGTACAAGAAGTGGAAGGAATGTTTGGTGAATTAGAAGGAGTAACTTTTCAAGATAGTATGGAAAAGTTATGGACATCCTTACAAGAGTTAGCAAAAGAACCAGATAGCCTTGTAGCTAGAAAATCTTTAGTTCAAACTTCTGTTAGTTTTATTGAACGTGCTGAAATGATTGGTAATCAATTAAAAGAATACCAAATCAATCTAAATACACAAATTATGAATAAAGTAAATCGTGTGAATGAAATTGCAGACGGTATCAAGGATTTAAATGATAAAATTCGAAGATATGAAAGCACTGGATTAGAGAATGCAAACGATTTAAGAGATGAAAGAAATAACTTACTAGATGAATTAGGTCAAATAGTTAGTATTACATATAAAGAGAATTCTACTGGTGTTGTTACAGTAAATGCGGAAGGGGTACCATTAGTTACAGAAGACGAGACCTATAAAATGGGTGTTGAAAAAGTAAGTGATAGTACAGATATGTTAAAGCCGGTATGGCCTTATTATGGAAATGTAGATGTGTTTAATTTAGATAAAGCGACTTCATCAGCGGACAATACAGACATAGGATCTTTAAAAGGATTATTGGTAGCAAGAGGGTCAGAAGCAGCAAATTACACTAAGATTCCTATTAACCCAGTAAGAGCAGATTATGCCACTGATGCAGATTATGATGCAGCAGTTGCTGATTATAAGTTAAAGGTATCTGACTACAACAACCAAGTGAATGCATCCGTATTAATGACGGTACAAGCACAATTTGACCAATTAATTCATGGTATTGTCACAACATTAAATGATGTACTTAGCCCAAATACAGAAACCACGATACCAACTGGCTCTACTATAACATATCCAGATGGTACCACAGTTACTTTAACAGCAGATACAGATTATACGGTATTAGATGAAGATGAAGCTCCAGTGGGTATGGATTCTGATAAAACCATGGGAGAAGCCTTATTCAATCGTAAATCAGTAGATCGATACACAACAGTAGATGTTACTTATTCAGACGGAACAACAAAAACAATGAAACTTTATAATAAAGAAAATGCGGCAGACAACTATTCTTTATTTACATTAGGTGAAATTGAAGTAAATCCAGAAATTTTAAGTAATGTATCAAAAATTCCATTAAGCGCTAATGGCGGTGGAGACGGATTTGATATAGATGCTGCTCAAAAATTAGTTGAAAAATGGCAGGAAGCATTTGCTACCTTATCACCAAATACATTAACAAAAAATAATTTCAAAGATTACTATACAGCGTTGATATCTGATTTAGCAAACCGTGGTGATCAGTTATATACAATCAGTACAAATCAAGAATCAATGGCTAATAGTATCGACAGTCAAAGGCAGCAGACAGCCGGGGTTTCTTCTGATGAAGAATTAACTAATCTTATAAAATATCAACACGCTTACAATGCATCTTCAAGATATATTACTACAGTAAGTGAGATGTTAGAACATATCATTATGAGATTAGGAAACTAACAAAATACGGATGAAAAGGGGTAAACTAACATGCCATCAACTTTTTTTGGTTTAAATATCGGAACTACAGGCTTGTACACTTACCAAGCTGCTCTTAATACAACATCACATAATATAGCGAATACGGAAACAGTTGGTTATACCAGACAAATACTGAATCAAAAAGCCGGTGTAGCTATCAAAGTGAATAGTACTTATGGTATGGCAGGAACTGGTGTAGATGTATCAGGGGTAGTACAAGTAAGAAATCAATATTATGATATGAAACTACGGGATAATACTACAACGTATGGTAACTATGCTGCAAAAGAGCATTATATGACAGAAATAGAAACTTATTTTAACGAAGTGAATTTAGAAGGTTTCACTACCTCTTTTAATTCCCTTCATGATAGTTTGCAGGAATTATCTAAGGATCCATCTAGCTTATCCGTAAGAAAACAAGTGAATAATTACGCGAAAAGCTTAACAGATTATTTTAATTACCTATCCAATAGTATGTCAGGTATACAAGAAGAATGTAATTTTGAAGTAAAAAACACAGTAGATCAGATTAATTCACTTGGCCAGCAAATTGCAGCATTAACAAAACAAATCAATACATTAGAATCTACTGGTGGTACAGCAAATGATTTAAGAGATGAACGAAATTTATTATTAGATGAGTTATCTGGAATTACCAATATAACTACCAGTGAACGTATTGTTGGGGATGCAGTTGGAATTACTAGTTTTACAGTTAAAATAGATGGGCAGACTTTAGTTGACACAACGGAATTTCGTTCCTTAAAAGTTGTACCAAGAACCGAGAAATTAAATCAAAATGATATTGATGGTCTTTATGATATCGTTTGGGATAATGGACAAACATTTAATCCATTAAGCGCATCAACAAGTGGATCATTAAAAGCATTATTTGAGGTTAGAGATGGAAATAATGCCGAAAATTTGCAAGGTAAGGTAACTGCAGCTGCTGGTGCAACCAGTGTGGTGTTAACAGATACGAATATTAATACGATGAACAAACTTAATATACCATCAAGTGGTGTAATAACAATCGGTAACAGGGAATATAAGTATAAAAGTTTTACAGCTACGTTAGATACTACAACAAAAAAATATAGTTATGAGTTTGAATTAGAAGATCCACTAACAGTTGGTGTGACAAATCAAAGTACATCAATTGGAAAAAGTATTGACTATAAAGGAATACCATATTACATGGCGCAGATGAATGAATTTGTCAGAACTTATTCCAAAGCTTTTAATGATATTCATAAACAAGCGCAAGATTTAAATGGCAATACAGGAATTGATTTTTTTAATGGTACAGATCCAGTTACTGGTGATAATTATACCTTTGATACCAATGAAAAATACTATCTTTTAACAGCAGGGAATTTTACAGTAACAGAATCTATATATTCTGACCCTAGAAAACTTGCAGTATCAACAAAGATCACAGACGGTGTTGAAAATAAAACGTATTTAGATAAATTAATCGCTTTAAAATCAGACAAAACAATGTTTAAACAAGGTGCACCAGCATCATTTTTACAGACATTAGTTGCAGAAATCGGTATTGATACAGACAAAGCAGCTTCCTTTGCGAAAAGCCAGAGTGACATTGTATACATGATAAACAATCAGAGATTGTCAGAATCCGGTGTTGATATTGATGAAGAAGCAATGAATCTTGTTAAATTCCAAAATGCATATAATTTATCAGCCAAGGTTATTACCGTTATGAATGAAATATACGATAAATTAATTAACGGAACCGGTGTTTAATGATAATTAAGTAAGTGTTGGAAGTTAATGATTGAATATAGAACAATATCTAACTTCCTATATACATTAGTACACGTGTGACTGACACAGATTGGAGTAAATATGAGAGTTACCAATAAAATGATGACGAACAGTATGATGTATAACATCAATAAGAATAAGAATAATTTATCTCTTTTAGACGAACAATACTCTACTGGTAAAAAAATACAAAGGCCTTCACAAGACCCAATTATAGCTGTTAGAGCTCTTAAGTTGAGAACCAATTTAAGTGAATTAAATCAATATTATGAAAAAAATATTCCTGATGCTAAGTCCTGGATGGATGTTACAGAAAGTGCTTTAACTAATATTAACGATATTTTGACTAGTATCAATTCTAGTTGTGTACAAGGTTCAAACGATCCGTTAACAGAAGCTGATAGGACGAGTATTGTAAAAAATCTCGTAGAGTATAAAAAACAGATATATCAAGAAGGTGATGCAAACTATGCCGGAAGATATGTATTTACAGGATATAAAACAGATACTAGCTTAATTTTTGATAATGAAACAGTAAATCTAAATTATAAGATAACAGAAAAGCTTACTGGTTCTAACATTGAATCAATATCAAAAGTAACAGGAGAATATTCACTCAGTGATTATGATGCAACAACTCCAACTAGTAATGATTTTAGTGATGCACCAACTTTGGTGAATAGCCACAGATTAAGATTATCTTATAATAACTTAGATAATACAGATATTACGATAAATATTGGTGGAGTACCTACAACCTATACGGTAAATCGTGTATCTGCATCAAGTACAACTGTAGATCCTTATAATCCACCTGCCAATGAAATAAACTTCATACCAGAAACAGGTGAAATCATTCTTGGAGATACCGTATATAATGCATATAAACTAGAAGGCGATATCTCAGTAACATATGAAAAAACGAAGTTTATAGAAGGTGATTTAAGGCCAGAACACTACTTTGATTGTGATGTGAAGGATATAACTCATCCGAGTTATCCAACTAATCCAGCTATTGAATATAGAGTGGCAGATCAACCAATTGAATATGAAATTAACTTTAACCAAAAGTTAAAGATTAATACACAAGGTAAAGATGCACTAAAGCATAGTATTGGTAGAGTAATTGATGAAATATTACAATCTGTACAAGATGTTAAAGCAACAGAAGATAAGATTTCAGAAGTGAAAAAAATGCTAGAAGATCCAAATGTTACAGCAGATCAAACCACAAGTTTAAATGAATTATTAGGACAATTAAATACAGAACTAGTATTAAAAAACAAATTAATGCAAGATAAATTTGAACAAGGTATTGAAGGCTCATCAAAATACCAAGATACGCTCAATGTTGCTATTGCTGACTTAGGAAGCCGTTATGTAAGATTAGAATTAACAGAAAGCAGATTATCTAGCCAACAAGTACAATTTGAAGATCTTATGTCAAATAATGAAGATGTTGATATGGTAGACACTGTAATTCGATATAATTCAGCAGAAACTATCTACAATGCATCACTTTCAGCTGCTTCAAAAGTAGTAAAGAATACACTATTGGATTTCTTATAAAATTACAGATGGGAGCAAAATATGTTAGTAAATACAAAATGCTTTGGAGAAATAGATTTAGACGATAGTAAAATCATAACATTTGATAATGGTATCATGGGGTTTGAAGAATATAAAAAATATACAATTCTTTATGACATCGAAGAAGGGGACAAACCCAATATATCCTGGTTTCAAAGTCTTGATATACCAGACTTAGCAATTCCAATTATTAATCCGTTGTTAGTAAAAACAGATTATAATCCTACTGTTGAAGATGAAGTTTTAAAACCCCTTGGAGAAATCACAGAAGAAAACTTAGTGTTGTTTGTAACATTAACAGTTCCTGCAGATATAACAAAAATGACAGTTAATTTAAAAGCACCAATTGTTATTAATTCAGATACTCGTAAAGGATGCCAACTTATTGTTGAAAATCAGGAATATGACGTTAAATATCCCGTATATGATATAATTCAAAAAATGAAGGGAGAGAAATAAATGTTAGCTCTTTCCAGAAAATTAAATGAATCTATCATCATTGGTAACGATGTTGAGATCACAATTCTAGAAATAAAAGGTGATCAAGTTAAAATAGGAATTAATGCACCAAAATCAGTTCCTATTTATAGAAAAGAAATCTATGTTCAGATACAAGAGGCAAATAAAGAAGCTGCAGATAGTACGAATTCAATTGACGCACTCAAAAAATTGTTTCAGTAAAATAAACACCTTTCGTGGAGTTTAAGTGTCTGTCGGCATGGATAACAAAAGAAAAATCTAATTAAAACAATTTAAATATTTATTTTATTAATAAAGTAATTTTACAGTATTGATATAAAAGTAGTATCTTGAGTAAGGCTACGAAAATTTATATTTTACTATAAACATTATATGGAAAATGCCGATATAATTCATATTAAAGGATGCGAGCAAGCGAAAAACACACGGAGGTGTATATTATGGCACTAGAATCAGTTTCAAGTTCCCTAACAAATTATCAAGACAACACAAAAGTTGTAAAAAGTACAGTACAAGCTAATCAAAATAACGTAGCTCCAATTGGTCCAACAGAAACAGTAGCACCAAGTAAGGTGTTAAATAGTAATCAGGATGGGTCTACAGAGAATGGCAAACAAAATGACGATAAAAATGCTAGACGACTTAAAAATGCAATAACAGATGCCAATAATAAATTGAAAATCACAAGAACTAGATGTGAATTTAAATATCATGAAGAAGTTAACCGAGTAGCAATTAAAGTGTTAGACAAAGAGACACAAGAAGTAATTCGTGAAATCCCACCAGAAGAAACTTTGGAGACCTTAGAAAAGATCTGGGAGATTGCAGGTATAATGGTTGATGAACGTAGATAAAAGATTTTTGTTTCTGTAAAATTTTTTATATCTCATATAACCATAACTTTAACTACTTCAAACAAAAGATGGAGGGATAAGTATGGCAGTAAGATTAACTGGTATGATATCCGGTATGGATACTGAGTCTATTATAAAAGAATTAATGGATGCCCAAAAGTTAAAAAATAAAAGGGTAGAGGATAAACAAACAAAATTAACTTGGACACAAGAAAAATGGAAAGAGTTAAATACCAAATTATACAAATTGTATACTGAAGATTTATCCAAAATGAGATTACAAGGAAATTATGGTACTAAGAAAGTTACATCATCCAATTCCAATTTAGTAGAAGCAACAGGTTCTACAAGTGCTTCTGCAGGTGAACACTCAATTTCAGTTACAAAGCTTGCAAGTTCTCAATATGTAACTGGGGGTAAGTTAGCTTCTACAGTAACATCTAGTACAACGTTACAAAGTCTAGGTATGACAAGTTCAACTGGAAATAGCACAGTAATAAAAATTGCCAATGGTGATAAAACAAAAAATTTAATTGTTACAGATAAAACAACCATTAATGATTTTGTAACTGCATGTAAAGATGTTGGTCTAAATGCTAATTATGATACAACTCAACAACGTTTATTTGTTAGCTCAAAAACAAGTGGTGAAACGAATAAATTTACTATAACCACAGGAGAGATGTCCAATACTGGTGCAGATGCATTAAAAAGTATACAAAGTTTGGTAAATTATTCTGGTTTAAGCACTTCTGGACAAGCGACAGTTAATACTGCAATAAAGAATCTAGAAGGCAAAACTATAGATGATACATTATTTGATAGTGTAATGAATGAGACTTCAAGTTCTTTGGTTGTGGGTTCCAATGATACAGAAAAAACAATTATCTCATCGTTAAGAGTTTTAAGAGATAGTGCTATAAAGAAAGCAGAGACAAGTGCGAAAGCAGCAGCTGTAGAACAAGTAGTAGTTACGAAGGTAAAACCTTCATTGATAGATAAGTATGGTAGCGAAGATAATATGATCTTAGAAGATTTAAAGAAGACATATTCAGAGCAAGTGGAAAAGGGTACTCTTGTAGTGCCAGATGGTTCTACAAAAGAAGATTTTATAGATGCGAAAGCTCAAGATACGCTATCAAATTTAACAGCTGCTGATAAAACAAATTATGTTAACAACTTAGTTTCTAAGGAATATAAATCTACAGAACCGTATCTGAATCCAGATGGAACAGAAAAAACAGTTGATGGAAAAGTTGTTACAAAAGCAGCAGAATATCAAAATCAAGTTACCAGTATATATAATGCTAATGTTGGAACATTTAAAACAAATGCATTTACAGCGTTAAATACACAATTGGATACCTATTTAGCGAATAATGGTGTAACCAATACTGCAACAAGTACAAATTTATCTAAAATAGGTTTAGCAGAAATAAATGGTGTTGCACATACAGCTTCCACTGAAACGGATTATACCGTTGTTGCGGCATCTAATGCAGAATTTACATTAGATGGGGCTGCATTAACAAGTACTTCGAACCAAATAACAGTAAATGGATTAACTATAACTGCAAAAGGAGTAACAGCTCCTGGCGAAAAATTAAGTTTAAGTGTTAATAATAATACACAGGCAACTTATGATATGGTTAAAAACTTTATAAAGTCTTATAACGATATTCTTAAAGAAATGAATACTTTATATTATGCAGATTCTTCACGTGGCTATGATCCATTGACAGATGAAGAAAAGGAAGCAATGACGGATGATCAAGTTGAAAAATGGGAAAGTAAAATAAAAGATTCCCTTCTACGTAGAGATTCCTCATTAGGTTCTTTACTTAGTTCTATGAAAACTGCGATGAGTTCTACAGTCGAAGTAAATGGTAAAAAGTATTCCTTATCTAATTATGGCATACAAACATCAACAGATTATACGGAAAAAGGATTGTTACATATATATGGCAATCAAGATGATGCAGTATATTCTGGAAAGCAAGATAAACTAATGAAAGCACTAGAAGAAGATCCAGAAACAGTGATTTCAATTTTATCCGGTATATCCAAAAACTTATATGATACCATGGGCGATAAGATGAAAGCTATTCCGAATGTAAGAAGTGCGCTTACTTTCTATAATGATAAGTTAATGGTAAACCAACAAAAAGATTTAAAATCAAAGATTTCTACGTTAGAAAGCAAATTAACAGAAATGGAAAATAAATATTATAAACAATTTTCAGCTATGGAATCTGCCATGGCGAAATTACAATCACAAAGTAGTGCTTTATCCGGATTATTGGGTACAGCTTAATTGAAATTAATAATAACCCATAAATTATTATGGGTTATTATTAACTGTATTATTAGAGGAGGAGCAATATGCCAATTAATGCAGCATTAGCATATCAAAACAATAAAGTACAAACAGCTAGTCCAGCAGAGTTAACACTAATGTTATATGAAGGTGCAATAAAATTTTGTAACATTGCTATTTTAGGAATAGATGAAAAAGATGTTAGTAAAGCAAATACAAATATTATCAAAGCTGAAAAAATTATTACTCATTTAAGATCGACTTTAGATTTCAGGTATCCCGTTGCGAAGGAATTCGATAATGTTTATGATTATATATATGATAGATTATTTGAGGCTAATTTAAAAAAGGATAAAGCTATATTAGAAGAAGTTTTAGAACATTTACGTGAAATGAGAGATACATGGAAAGAGGTCATGAAAGCAGCAAAATAAGAATTGCTGTGAGACTAAAAAGAAAACTCCTATGTAATAATGAAAGGATATGACATGGATAATAATACTTATGTATATATCTTAATTGATACACTTTTAAAAAAGAATAGTCTTTTGGATAATTTAATTCAAACCACATTATTTCAGAAGGAGTGTATAACAGAAGAAACACCAGATATGGATCAGTTTGAACAAACCTTGTCCGAAAAAGAAATATTAATCGATCAATTAAATCAGTTGGATGATGGATTTGAGGTAATTTATGACCATGTAAAGGATGAAATTAGTAATAATAAACTTAAACATAAAGATGATATTCTCAAATTGCAGGAATTAATAAGACAAGTAACAGAAAAAAGTACAAAGTTACAAGCGTTGGAACTGCAGAATAAAAGTATTATTGAATTCTATTTTGCGAATAAAAAGAAAGAAATAAAGAACTTTAAACGAAGCAGTCAGACGGCGTCCAATTATTATAAGAACATGTCAAATCAGAATCAAGGCGAATCATATTTTTTAGACAAAAAAAAATAAAAAAACTTAAAAAAAGCTATAAAGTATTATAAAAATATTCCGATATATATTACAAGTAAAACAAATATTGCTGCTAGCTTCTTAGGAGCGTACGGCCAAAGGAAGCGAACAGCGATATTGGTTACTCACATATTAATAGTAGCATGGATGCTACTACACTTTCAAGGAGGAAACACATATGGTAATTCAACATAATATGGCAGCTGCCAACACTAACAGACAATTAGGTATCACTACTGGACAATTAGGAAAATCTACTGAGAAATTATCTTCTGGTTACAGAATTAACCGTGCAGGCGATGACGCTGCTGGTCTTTCAATTTCTGAAAAGATGAGAGCTCAAATCAAAGGTCTTGATCAAGCTTCTACAAATGCTCAAGATGGTATCTCTTTAATTCAAACTGCAGAAGGTGCTCTTAACGAAACTCACTCCATTCTTCAAAGAATGAGAGAACTTACTGTTCAAGCAGCTAACGATACTAACGTTTCTGTTGACCGTTCAGCTATCCAAGAAGAAATTACAGCTCTTCAAAGTGAAATTACTCGTATTGGTAACCAAACTGAGTTCAATACTCAGAAGTTATTAACTGGTTCTTTCTCTTCTAAGAACCTTCAAATCGGAGCTAATAACGGACAAAAAATTTCCGTAACAATCAGCACAATGACAGCAACTGCTTTAGGTGTAGATCAAATTTCTGCTAAAGTGTCTACTCATGCATTAGCTACAGCAGCTCTTGATACAATTGATACAGCAATAGAGAAAGTATCTACTCAAAGATCTAAACTTGGTGCTCTTCAAAACAGACTTGAGCATACAATTGCAAATGCTGATAATGCTTCTGAAAACTTACAAGCAGCTGAATCTCGTGTACGTGACGTTGATATGGCGAAAGAAATGGTTAAATACTCCAAGAGTAATATTCTTCAACAAGCAGCTCAATCTATGTTGGCTCAAGCTAATCAATCAACTCAAGGTGTATTATCATTATTACAATAATTATCTAAGTAAATTAGAAAATAAAGCTGATCTTGTGGTCAGCTTTATTTTTTCTATATAATAATATTATTCTTAATAATGTAAATTATATGTATTAAAATTAATATATTTAGGAGAAAATTTATGAAAAATCTTATTATTAATATAAAAAATTTGATTAGTGAGATTGATGATATTACAGACTTATTTTATATGCAAAAAAATAAGTTGGCATTTGAACGCTTTAATGTAACATTAGTTAACTTATCCAATATAATAGATGAAATTTTTAGATACTGTAATAATGAAATTAATTTAGAATTTAATGCGAATAACTTATTTCTTAGTTTAACGGAAGGATTGCAAGCTATGGAAATTGGAGATTCTATTTTACTTGCTGATATACTTAAATACGAAATAAAAGAACAATTAATCAAATTTAATAATGCAGTTCAATAAGTTCAATAATAATATGATATATATACATCATGTAATTACATTTAAACAGAAATTGATTTTTGTTATAATGTAATCACATGAAAAATAATTTATTGGAGGATATAATGGATTTTCTTGATAAAAATTTAAATATAATAATGCAAGCAAGAGAGTTCTTGTTTTCTAAATTACAAGAGTGTAATTTGGATAATCTTGTAGATGAGAATATATATATAAATACCGCTATAACAAAAGATAATAACCTGACGAGTATTGTAGTAAAAGATAATAAAAGTTATAGACTAAACAGTTTATATAATCCTAGGGTTGAAGCTGAGAAATGGGCTAGTCAATTTTATTATAATAATCTAAATATTGTTGTGTGTATGTTTGGTTTTGGAAATGGTATTTTTGCGAGAGAAATAATGAAATGCTTAGGGGATAGGGATATGTTATTCATTCTTGAGCCTAGTATTGATATATTTATGCATACATTACAAAATTATGATATTACGGATATCTTATCTGAAGGCAGAGTATCTATAAGTGTTGAGAACATCAATCAAGTTGAATTTACAACCTTGTTGAATCAATGTATTACTTGGACAAATTTGTCATCACAAATTAAATGTATGCATCCACATTATGACAAGTTATTTACAGACAGATATAATAATTTTATGGAAACATTAAAGAATACAGAAATTCGAACTATTGTAAATAAAAATACAGAGTCCTATTGGGGATCAATCATGGTAAAAAATGAAATAAGGAATTTAAAACATCTTAAAGATTCCAATATATTAAGTGATTATGTAGATATTATCCCTAATGATGTACCTGCAATTGTTGTTTCGGCAGGGCCATCATTAGATAAAAATATTGATCAAATAAGTAAAGCAAAAGGTAAATCTGTAATATTTTCAACCGATACAGCTCTAAAATACTTATTAAAACATGATATAATTCCAGATTTTGTTGTTACTCTTGATGCAACAAAATCAATGGATCATTTTCAAAGTGAGAATTTTAAAAAAATTCCTTTGTTATGTAAATCTACAAGCAATCCCGAAGTTTTAAATTTGCATAAAGGAAAAAAAATATTATTTTCTAATGATGGATATATAAGTGCGATATACAATTCATTAGGTAAAACTCAGATATATAATAATGTTGGAGGATGTGTTTCCACTGCAGCCTTTTCGATTTGTGTAAGTTTAGGATTTAACAGGATAGTGTTGATGGGACAAGATCTTTGTTATAGTGGAAATATTACTCATGCTGGTGGTACCATTAGCAATGCTCATGATGCTGAAAAAGGCGCAATGACTATGGTTGAAGATATATATGGAAATATGGTAAAAGCCAGATATGATTGGTATACGTATTTATTGTGGTTTCAAGATGCAATTGAAGCATATCCAGATATTGATGTCATCAATGCTACTGAAGGTGGAGCCAAGATAAAAGGTGCAAGAGTAATGACACTAGAAGAAATGATACAAAAATATTGTGATAGAGAGATTGACATAAAAACCATCACCAACACAATAGAACCTACTATACAAAGTAATGAATTACATTCTATAGTTGAATATTTAGAGCAAAGTAAAAAGGATTTGATTTTAATAGAAAATAAAGCAAAAGAAGCATTAGTTGCATGCAATAAATTAGCGTTAGCAGCGAAAAAGGAGACCGTCTACTCCTATGTGAATCAGGACTTGATAAGAAAAATATCAAAGATTAATAAAGAAATAGCGAAAATGAATATTTATCAGTTAATCAATGATTATATTGCTCATGTAACTACAAAAGAACTAGATACTATCAACCAATTTACAGATGATATAAAAAATGATCAAATAAAAACATATCTAAAACCAAGTGAGATTTATAAAGCTATCGTAGAAGCAGTTGATGTTATGAAACCATTACTTGAAAAAGCTATAACAGAAATCTAAGAATATAAATTAATACAAATGAATACGGGTGATTATATGAATGTATTGGCAATTATACCTGCAAGAAGTGGATCAAAAAGTGTCCCACATAAAAATATCAGATTGATTAATGGAAAACCTATGTTAGGATACTCAATAGAACATGCTAAACAGTCTAGATTAATTAATAGAATTATATTAAGTACTGATAGTAAAGAGTATGCAAATATAGGACTTGAATATGGTGCAGAGGTACCATTTATAAGGCCGGATGAATATGCCACGGATTCTGCTTTGGACATTGAGGTATTTCATCATTGTTTAAAATATCTAAAAGAGAAAGAAAATTATACGGCTGATATTGTAGTACAATTAAGGCCAACCTATCCTATAAGAGATTCAAAAGATATAGATTCAATGATACAAGTATTAATCGATAATAGTAAACTAGACTCTGTTAGAAGTATAGCTCCAGCAAAAGAAATACCGTATAAAATGTGGTATAAAGGATTAGATGGGATTATAACTCCTATTATGACTGAGATTAAAGAGTGTTATAATATGCCAAGACAACAATTGCCTATGATATACTATCAAAATGCATGTATTGATGTTGTTAGAGGGGATGTTATTTTAGAAAAATATTCTATGTCAGGTGAGAATATATACGGTTATGTAATGGAGAAGAACTATGATATTGATACGGAAGAAGAATTAAAAAAGGCAGAAGAGTATCTAAGTATAACGCATGGAAATAAACGATTTGTTTTTGATATTGATGGTGTAATTGCTAAGATTTCAAAAAATAATGATTATTCACTAGCAGAACCCAATGAGTCTATGATAAAGATTATAAATAAATTATACGAAATGGGAAATTACGTTGTCTTATTTACGGCAAGGGGCTATGTAACAGGGATAGATTGGGTTGATACAACAAATGATCAATTAAATAAATGGGGTTTAAAATATCATGAATTACATTTTGGAAAACCAAATGCTGATTACTATATAGATGATAAAATGTTGTCTTTGGATCAATTAATGGAAATGTTCTAATCTAAAAATAATAAAATAAAGAATTGATAAAGCCTTACTAATAATAGTAATTTTATTGTTAGTAAGGTTTTCGTTAATTTATTTTGGGGTAATAGCAAATTAATTCATGTTTTCTATGTATTTGATATTTTAATTAGAAAATATAGCAGTAATATAATTATAATCTGGTAGGTATTAGAGAAGTAAAATGTTTATAAAATATTTATAATTTTACGAAATTAAATGAAGTACCTAATAATTTGTAGTAATTAGTCGATATATACTATAGTACAATTATATATTTAGAGTAAAATAAAAGAATACCAATTAATTTGGAATCAATGAAGAATATTAAAAGATATAAAAGTTTATAACACTTAAACTTTTAAATATTACAAATTAGTTTATTGATGGAGGTTTATATGATAGAGAGTAAAAATATATTTACGGACTTGTTTATATTTGAGATGGCAAATAGTCATCAAGGAAGTGTAGAACATGGTATTGACATAATAAAGCACATGGCTAAAATAGCTAGAAAATATAATATAAAAGCTGCAGTTAAATTACAATATCGTAATCTTGATACATTTATACACCCTGATTATAAAACTAGAACAGATGTAAATCATATTCCAAGATTTATGAGTACGAAACTAGACTATGATCAATTTACACAATTAGTAAATGTTATTCATGAAGAAGGATTAATAGCTATGAGTACTCCATTTGATGAAGATGGTGTAGATTGGTGTATGGATCAGGGCATTGACATTATTAAAGTAGCAAGTTGTAGTGCTCTCGATTGGCCATTACTGACTAAGATAGCTATAACGGGGAAACCAGTTATTATTTCAACTGGCGGAAAAACCTTATCCGATATTGATAAATTATTTAATTTCTTTACTCACAAAGGTAGTGAGTTCGCATTTCTGCATTGTGTGGCAGAATATCCAGCACCAAAAGAGCGTTTACAATTAGATTTCATAGAAAGAATGAATCGTAGATATCCAGAAATAACCATAGGATATTCTGGTCATGAAGATCCAAATGATAATATCGTACCAATGCTTGCTATTGCAAAAGGCGCAAAAATTTTAGAAAGACATGTAGGACTACCTACTGAAACAATTAAGTTAAATGCTTATTCCATGAATCCAGATCAAGCAGATAAGTGGGTTAAATCAGCACTTGATGCAAAAGATATTTGTTCAACAAAAAAAGAAAATAACAAATACATTAGTCAAGAAGAACTTGATTCGCTGCAATCTCTTATGAGAGGTGTTTATTTAAAAAGAAATATCAAACAAGGTAGTGAGATTACAAGTGATGATGTATTTTTTGCAATGCCATGTAACCCAAAACAAATGACCAGTGGTGAATTTGTAGAAGGTATTACAGCAAGTAAGGATTATAAGGTCAATGATGAATTACATGAAAAACGAGTTGAGACAAATGTGAATTTGGTTCGAAGCGTAATACATGATGCAAAAGGTATGTTATATGAAGCTGGAATTGCACTTGGCAATGATTTTGAAGTTGAATTATCTCATCATTATGGTATGAAACATTTTAGACAAACGGGTGCAATTATTATAAATATCATTAATAGAGAATATTGTAAAAAGTTACTTGTTGTTTTACCTGGACAAAAACATCCAGTTCACATGCACAAAGAAAAGGAAGAAACATTCCAATTATTATATGGGGATTTATACATCAACATTGATGGAAAGGATCGTTATATGAAACCAGGTGATATTCAAACAGTATTACGTGGAGAAAAGCATTCTTTTACTTCTAGTAAAGGTGCTATTTTCGAAGAAGTTTCTACTACACACATTTTAAATGATTCCTATTATGAAGATAGTAGAATCCGCGCATTAGATCCAATTGAAAGAAAAACCATATTAAAACGTTGGTAGTACTTTTTAGTAGTGTGTAAAAAAATCGGATTAATAATATTGTGAGGCTACTTAATGTGGAAAAGATTGATGAAGGGAATTAAATACTGGGGACAAGTTTTTATGCTCCCAATATACTGGTTTTCGTTTATAACTCCAAGAAGCAAAAGAATATGGCTTTTTGGTAGCACTTTTGGAAAAAGATTTGCAGATAATCCAAGATACTTGTATTTATATTTTAATCAATATAAAAAGAGTGAAGTAAGACCTATATGGATAACAAAAGATAAAAGTATTGTAGAGCTATTAAATAAAAATGGTGTAGAAGCATATTACCATCATTCCATGAAGGGGATATGGTATTGTCTACGTGGTAGTGTATACATTTTTGATAATTATTCGAAAGACATATCCTTTTGGTTGTCTGGTGGAGCTATAAAAGTTAATTTATGGCATGGGTCAGGCAATAAAAAAACCAATTATGATAATAAGTTTGATACAGTAAGACATCCAAGGAATAGGTGGGAGAAGTTTAAAACTGCACTAAGAAGAATGTCGGATGAAAAACCATATCATTTTACCTTAGCAACTTCTCCAATGATGGCTGAGATATTCGTTTCAGCCTTTAATACTAACATAGAACATATTATTTTGGATGGTTATCCTAGAAACGATGTGCTTTTTCATGAAAAAATAAAAAATATTTATTCAAACATGGAACAGGATACCGTTAATAATGTGAAAGAGTATATATCAAATGGTAACAAAATTATATTGTATATGCCAACTTTCAGGGATTCTGAAAAATTATTTTTTAACGTTATGAATCTAAAAGAATTCAACAGATATTTATCTGAACGAAATTTTATCTTTTTCACGAAATTACATCCAAAATCAAAACTACGAGAAGAATTTCAAAAAGTAGAATTTAGTAATATAAAGAATATTAATGCGGACGTAGACCCATATATTATACTAAAATACACTGATTTACTAGTTACTGATTATTCATCTATATATTCCGATTTTTTGATGTTAAATCGACCTTCTGTTTTATTTCCATATGATTTTGATGAATATTCAAAAGATACAAGAGAGTGTTATTTTGAATACGATGATTATATGCCTGAGATAAAAGCATATACCATGGACCAACTTATGAAATATATAGATAAAGTTTTGGAAAATGATGATTCAGAAGAAGGTAGAATACAACTTAGAAATAGAATCTTTCAATATTATGATGGGGATTCGACAGAACGATTATTTGATAAGATAAAGGTAATTGCGTCAAACAAAAAACGGCATCATCATAGATAAAATGGATGAGTACTAGTTACACGATAAATACTATACTTCACGAAATGGATGAATTCCAATTACACAATAAATACTATACTACATGAAATGGTGATAATATGAATATAGCAATGATTATTGCAGGCGGAAGCGGTCAACGAATGAATCAAGATATACCAAAACAATTTATTAATGTGAATGATAAACCAGTTATCGTCTATACATTAGAAGCGTTTCAAAGACATCCTAATATTGATGCAATCTTGGTGGTATGTTTAGAAGGTTGGCAAGAAATTTTAAAAGCTTATGCGAAGCAGTTTAATATTACAAAGTTATTATGGGTTACAACTGGCGGATTAAATGGACAAGAATCAATTCGTAATGGAATTATGGTATTAAAAGAAAATTGTAATTCGAATGATATGGTATTAATCCATGATGGTATTAGACCTATGGTATCTCAAGAGATAATCTCTGATTGTATTAGTAAGTGTAATTTATATGGTTCAGCAGTAACTGTAATACCATGCGCAGAAGCAATGTTACTAAGTGATGATCATGTACAATCTACAGAATCAGTTGATCGTAGTAGCCTGATGAGAACTCAGACCCCACAAGCATTTTACTTATCAAAGCTTATCTGGGCTCATGAAGAAGCGAAAAATCGTGGTATTGATAATTCCATAGCAACCTGTACATTAATGATTGAACTTGGTGAAAAAGTATGCTTTTCAACAGGATCAGAGAAGAATATCAAATTAACAACGACGGATGACATTGAGATTTTTAAAGCGTTATTATTATCGAAAAAGGATGAATGGTTAAAATAAAATCTACTTCTTAAAGGAGTTTTTTAAAAATGTTTAACAGTAATCTTTATTTACAAGATTTAAAACAGATTAACGAATGTAATTTACCTTGGGACAAGCTAAATAATAAAACGGTATTGATTACAGGTGCAACCGGTCTAATTGGTTCGGTTTTAGTAGATGCTTTCATTTATCGAAATGAATATTTGAATGGTGGGATAAAATTACTGTTATTAGGTAGAAGTGAAAAGTCTATCTTAGAGAGATTTAAAAATTATGTAGATAAAGAATATTTTAACTATATAGTACAAGATATAGAAAGTACAATTAGTACAGATGAATCCATTGACTATATCATACATGCTGCCAGTAAAGGTGATCCAAAATCATTTGCGGAGAATCCTATCGGTATCATGAATGCTAATTATATCGGAACTTACCAAGTTTTAGAGCTAGCAAGAAAACAAAAAGTACAAAAGGTTTTATTCATCTCTACGGGTGAGGTCTATGGAATTGTAAAAAAGGAAGTAGGTTCGATTGATGGACTTAAAGAATGCGATTATGGATTTATGGATGTATTAAATGCTAGATCCTGCTATTCTTCTTCAAAAAGAGCAGGTGAAACTTTATGCGCAGCTTATTATCAGCAACACAAGGTAGACTTTAATGTGGCAAGACCATGTCATACTTATGGTGCTAGTATGCAAGAGAATGATAGTAGAGTAATTTGTGAATTTTTTCGAAAGGCTTTAAGTAAAGAAGATATTGTTATGAAAAGTGCAGGAACGCAAATAAGATCCTATTGCTATGTAACAGATACAATTAAAGGGTTACTGTATATTTTATTACTAGGTGTAGCAGGAGAAGCTTATAACATAGCAAATAAAAATTCTACCATAACCATTCGAGAGTTGGCAGAAAAAGTATCACAATATTCTCAAAGTAGCGTTATCTATGAAAATCCTAGTAATATAGAATTAAGAGGATTTTCAAATATACAACACGCAATTTTGGATGCTACTAAGTTAGAAGAGCTGGGATGGAGTGCTTGTTATAACATGGATGATGGAATAACAAGGACATTGGAGATAAGTCGAAAAAATTATGTTCGTTAAACTATTATGACGAAATAGTCGTGTATAATCTATTATTATATTAGGAAAAGTAGTGTCGGAGGTAGTATGGTAGATAATTTTGACAGATATGATTTAGTAAGCTTTGATATCTTTGATACATTACTATTAAGAGGCGTTTCCAAACCAATTGATATATTTCAGATTGTTTGGGATAAGGCAAAAGAATTGAGCTTATGTTTAATTGATATTTCACCTATTGAATTTATGAAAATGAGAATAGAGTGTGAACGAAGGGCTCGGAATAAAGCTATTAATAGAGAAGTTAAATTAACTCAAATATATAATGAATTACCTTTATTTGTAGTTCGTGACATTGAAAAATTAATAGAAATTGAACTACAAGTTGAAAAAGAATATTGTTATAAAAATTTTGATATATATGAATTAATTAAAATATTAATTCGTACAGGTAAAAAAGTTATATTATTATCTGATATGTACCTTACATCTATTCAAATCAAAGAGATTTTGTTGCACAACAATATTGATATAGGTTTTTTCGACTCCATTATAGTTTCCTGTGAGGAAATGTGCAACAAGCAAGATGGAAGTTTATATAAAGTACTATTTGATAGGTACCCAATGGTTAGTAAAGACAGAATCATGCATATTGGAGATAATAAAAATAGTGATTTTATACAAGCAATTAATAATGGAATAAATGCTATTCACTATAATGTTATTCCAGATAAAATGAATAGTATTTATGAGTATGAACGCATACGTCATAATTCGCCACAAAAAGAAATTATTTCATTAAGAAAATTAGTATCTCAGACAAGTATTTTTAGAAAGATAATCTTAGATACTAGCAAAAGCACAGCTTATGAAATTGGTGCGAGCATTATTGGTCCATTTTTAACAACTTATATTAGTTGGGTATGTGATCAAATGGAAAAATTGCAAATAAAAAGTATTTATCCGTTTATGAGAGAAGGCTATTTACTTGGTGAATTGTTAAAAAGAGAAATTGAAAATAGAAACATGAATGTTACAGTTAAACCGATCTATATATCGAGAAAAGTAACATATATACCATCTATAGAAAGAGTAAGTCGAGAGGAAATTGAAAATCTAATAGGGGCGAGAAATCTTACGATTATTGAAGTTATTCACATGGTAGGTTTAGATATAGAAGATTTTGAACATCTTTCACAATATTTTAATGTACCATTGAAGATTACTCATAAATATACTTATTTAAATACAACGTTAAAAGAATATTTTATTAATAATTTATTAGCAAAAGATAATGTCAACAAAATCGAAAGATATATTAAAGAGCAAAGAGAACTTTTAGTTGCTTATTTAAAACAGGAAATAAAATGTTTTAATAATGTTGCAACTATTGATATAGGTTTCTTTGGACGTATACAATTATGGATGGAAAAAGCGTTAGATCTAGAAAGTATAGATCATAATTTTAAACACTTTTTGGCTATTGGTATAGTTGGTGAGAAACTATATGATGGTATTAATATTGAGGGATATTATGGTACATTAGCTGAAAATATGGATTTAATCACTACGATTCATAGAACAACTGATATTATTGAAAAGTTAATATCAGTAACAGAAGGTAGTACTATTGGATATTGTTCAAACGATAGTGTTATAAAACCAATTAAATCAAAGGAGCTAGGATATAAAGACATGTCCGAAGTTATTTTTGAAGGTATCTTTGATTATCAAAAGTATTGGTTTAAGTTTAAGATGGAAAAACCTAATCTTGCCTATCAAGTATGCGCTAATCGAAGAGAAAATTTAATGTTATTACACAGGCTAATTGATATGCCTAGAAATGTTGAAGTAGAATTTTTAAAAGATCTAGAAGGAGATACTAATTTTGGCACTGATTACAGAAAATGTTTAATTACTGACGATAACATTCAATTATTAAAACTTAAAGGTGCTGATTTCATTGATAAATGCAATGCAAGCTATACGTATGAAGATACAAATATTGTTTGGCCTAAGGGCTTAATAACTTTACATGATGAATTTTATTATGTTAGAAAGGCTCTTAGAAATAGTGCTGGTAATGAAACCGTAAAACTAATGCAAGGTGTTGTTGAGAAATTAGTGGGTAAAGGTATTCATGAAGTCGCATTATATGGTGCTGGCGAAAATGGAAGACAATTCTATTTTGTATGTAAATTATATCATGTAAAAGTAACTTGTTTTATAGATAGGAAAGAATCTATTTGGGGTTCCCAAAAGGAAGGTATAGAAATTATAGGCTTAAATGAAGCGATTCATAGAGGAAATAGAATCTTTATTATTACTTCGTTATTTTCTATAAGTGAAATAAAAGATTATATAAATCTTTGTTTTAATGATTTACAAGAAGAACCAATTATTCTACATGTATGAAATTTAGATTAAGCGA